>NZ_JBEXGU010000109.1:0-31930 GCF_040607515.1 Streptosporangium sp. NPDC005286
TCGTGACCCGTCACGCCCCGCCCACCGCGCGGTGGGCGGGGCGTGACGGGAGACGTGCCATTTTTCTGTCCGGAGGATACCCCCCTGGGTATATTCGCACCGAAGTGGTGTGAACGCCCTCCGTGACGCGGCCCCGGGCGGGCCGCCGCGGCGACGCCGGACACACATCCGGCGGGAGCTCGCCGACCGGCCTGAAACCCGGGCCCGGCCGGTCCTCACCTGCCGGCGAAGACAACAACGACGAAGTGAGAGGCGATGATGACGACGATCGAGACAGTGGTGGTGGAGACCTCCTCGCTGGGGGACCGCAGCTACCTGGCCCACGACGGGCGGGTGGCGCTGGTGGTCGACCCGCAACGGGACATCGACCGGATCCTGGCCCTGGCCGGCCGGCTGGGCGTGCGCGTCACCCACGTGGCCGAGACCCACCTGCACAACGACTACGTCTCCGGCGGGCTGGCCCTGGCCAGGCTGACGGGCGCGGCCTATCTGGTGGCGGCGGCCGACGAGGTCGCCTTCGACCGGGTGCCGGTGAGCGACGGCGACGAGATGGCGCTGTCACCGTCGATGCGCCTTTCCGCGGTGGCCACCCCCGGGCACACCTTCCACCACCTGTCCTACGTGCTCGGCGGTCCCGGCGGGCCGACGGGAGTGTTCACCGGCGGGTCTCTGCTGTTCGGCACCACCGGCCGCACGGACCTGCTCGGCGCCCGGCACGCCCACGTCCTGGCCCAGCACCAGCACGCCTCGGTGCGACGGCTGGCCGACCTGCTGCCCGACGGTACGCAGGTCTGGCCCACCCACGGGTTCGGCAGCTTCTGCTCGGCCACCCAGACCGACGCCTCATCCTCGACGATAGGACGCGAGCGTGGCGCCAACCCGGCGCTGCGGCTGGAGGCCGACGACTTCGTCACCCAGACCCTCGCCGGGCTGGACGCCTACCCCGCCTACTACGCCCACATGGGCGCCAGGAACACCGCCGGTGCGGACCTGGTCGATCTGACCCCGGCGAGGCGGGCCGACGCCGCCGGGCTGCGCGCGCGTATCGACGCCGGTGAATGGGTGGTGGACCTGCGCTCGCGCAAGGCGTTCACCCAGCGGCACCTGGCCGGAACGCTGAGCTTCGGCCTGGACGGCCCGATGTCGACCTGGCTGGGCTGGATGGCCCCCTGGGGGGCGCCCATCACGCTGCTGGGCGAATCGGCGGAGCAGGTGGCCGCCGCCCAGCGCGAGCTGGCGCGCATCGGCATCGACCGTCCGGCCGCCGCCGCGACCGGTACCGCCGAGCAGTGGGCCGGTGGCGACGGCGCCAGGCTGGGTGAGCTGACCGTCGCCACGTTCGCCGAACTGGCCGCCGTGCGCGACGGCCGTAACGTGCGCGATCTGCCCGCCCCCGACGTCGTGCTGGACGTACGGCTGCGCAACGAATGGCGCGCCGGGCACATCGACGGCGCGACGCACCTCCCGCTGCCCGAACTACCGCACCGCCTGGCCGAGATCCCGGACGGGACGGTGTGGGTGCACTGCGGCTCCGGCTACCGGGCCGCCGCCGCGAGCAGCCTGCTGGCCCGTGCCGGCCGCCGGGTCGTGCACATCGACGACGACTACTCCCAGGCGGCCGAAAGCGGCCTGACCATCGAGGGGACCTCATGACCGGCCACGACACACCCGCCACGCTGGATACGGCCGCCCTGCGCCGGCTGATGGACTCCGGGCAGGCGCCCCGGCTGATCGACGTGCGCACCCCCGGTGAGTTCGAGACCGCCCACATCCCCGGCTCGGTCAACGTGCCGCTGGATCTGCTGCGCGAGCACCGTGAACGGCTGCGCGCCCACCTCGACGGCCCCCGGCGGGAGCAGGTGGTGCTCGTCTGCCGCTCCGGGCAGCGCGCCGCGCAGGCCGCGGCGGCCCTGTCCGGAGCCGGACAGGCGGCCCCGCGCCTCCTGGAAGGGGGCATACTCGCCTGGCAGGGGGCCGGCGCGCCGCTCCGCACCGGCCGGGCCCGCTGGGAGCTGGAACGCCAGGTGCGCCTGGTGGCCGGATCCCTCGTGCTGACCTCGATCCTGGCCAGCACGCTGTTCCCGCCGGCCAAATGGCTCGCCGCCGCGATCGGTGGCGGGCTGACCTTCGCCGCGCTCTCCAACACCTGCGCGATGGGCATGCTGCTGGCCAGGCTCCCCTACAACCGGGGCCCCCGCCGGCCCGGCCTGGAGGCGGTGCTGGGCCAATTGGCGCAACGGGAGGCGACCTCTTGACGGCGGCGCTCGGCCTGGGCGCGCTGATCGGCATCCTGCTCGGGTTGCTGGGTGGCGGCGGATCGATCCTGGCGCTGCCCGCCCTGGTGTACGGGGTGGGCCTGCCGCCGGCCTCGGCGGTGCCGGCCTCGCTGCTGGTGGTGGGCGTCTCCTCGGCCACCGCGGTGCTGCCTCGCATCCGGGCGGGACAGGTGCGCTGGCGCATCGCCGTGGCGTTCGGCGGCGCCGGGGCCCTGGCCGCGTTCGGGGGCGCCGCGATCAACAGGATGCTGCCCCCGCAGGCGATCCTGATCGGGTTCGCCGCGCTCATGGTGGTGGCCGCCTGGCGGATGCTGGCCGGCGACGCCCCGGCCGGCGGGGCCTGCGCGCTGCCCGGCGGCGGGGTGAACTGGCGCAGCTGCCTGCCCAGGTCCGTCGCCGCCGGCGCGGCCGTGGGCGCGCTGACCGGCCTGTTCGGCGTCGGCGGCGGGTTCCTCATCATCCCGGCCCTGGTGCTGGCGCTGGGATTGCCGATGACGGCCGCGGTCGGCACCTCGCTGCTCATCGTGGTGGTCAACTCGGCGGCGGGGTTCGTCGCCCACGCCGATGGCGCCGACCTGGACCGCACGGTCATCGGCGCCTTCGCGGTGGCCGCGGTGATCGGGTCGCTGGCCGCCGCCCGCCTGGGCCGTCACCTGGACGCCGAGCGCCTGCGCCGCTGGTTCGCCTACCTCGTCCTCGTCGTGGCCGCCTTCGTCCTGGCCCAGGGAGTGCTCGACTGATTCCTTGGCAACACGCTGACGGTACGGAAATCCATACCTGAGGGGGTTCGTCATACGATGAGGACGCCGGTCCAGGAAGACCTCTCGATCTTCCCAGCCGGGCCGGGGAGACGGCACGGTCTGCTGTGACCGACGATACCCATTCCGCGGGCAACGGCCCGCGACAGGGGACGGAAGTCCCTGGTGAGGGGGGCGTTGGTCCGCTGCGGGGAACGCCGCCACGCGGTCGGATCGGTCTCCCTGGCCCTGGCCGGGCACGTGGCCGCGCCGATCGTGATCGTCGCCTTGTCCACCGGACGAAGGTCCTGATCCCGGTACGGCTCGCCAGGAGGCTGGGAAAATGCGACGTTTGTCGGCCATCGCCCTTCTTGTGGGCACCATGGCCGGACTGCTGGCCGGTCTCGCGCTCCGCCTGACCGGCGCGGAGGCGGCCGCCGACATCGTGTGGGCAGTGGTCACCGGCGTGTCGCTGGTGCCCGCGGCGGGATGGGTGGTGTCGGCGCTGCGGAGCGGCCGGATGGGGGTGGACGCCATCGCCGTCCTCGCCCTGGCCGGAGCGCTCGCCGTGGGGGAGTACCTCGCCGGTGCCCTGATCGGCGTGATGCTCGCCACCGGGCGGGCACTGGAGGAGCACGCCCTGCGCCGGGCCCGCCACGACCTGACCGCCCTGTACGAACGGGCACCGCACTCGGCCCGGCGCTACGAGAACGGGGTGCCGGACCTCGTGCCGGTCGAGCAGGTTCGCCCGGGCGACCTGCTGCTGGTCCCCAGCGGGGAGATGGTCCCCGTCGACGGCGCGGTGGTGGGCGATCTCGCGCTGCTGGACGAGTCGGCGCTGACGGGGGAGTCGGTACCGGTGGAGTACGCCGCGGGGGAGGGGGTGCGCAGCGGCGTGGTGAACGCCGGTGCCGCCTTCGACATGCGGGCCACCCGGACCGCGGCCGACAGCGCCTATGCGGGAGTGGTGCGGCTGGCGCGGCAGACAGAGACCGACAGCGCCCCCGTCGTACGGCTCGCCGACCGGTTCGCCTCCTGGTTCCTGCCGGTCACCCTGCTGCTGGCGGCGGCCGCCTGGCTGCTGTCCGGCCAGCCGGTACGGGCCGTCGCGGTACTGGTCGTCGCCACCCCCTGCCCGCTGCTGCTCGCCGCACCCGCGGCCATCGCCTCCGGGCTGTCGCGCACGGCACGGCACGGCGTGGTGGTCAAGGGCGGTGGCGCACTGGAGCGGCTGGGCCAGGCACGCACGCTCATCCTGGACAAGACCGGGACGCTGACCGCGGGCCGGCCCCAGGTGATCGACGTCGTGGCCGCGCCCGGCGTCCGTACCGACGACGTGCTGCGCCTGGCCGCCGCGGTGGATCAGATGTCGTCGCACGTGCTCGCCGCCGCGATCGTCGACGCGGCCCGCGCGCGCGGTGCCGAGCTGCCGCAACCGGCCGAGATCCAGGAGAGGCCGGGCACCGGCACCACGGGGGTGGTGGACGGGCACCGGATAGAGGTCGGCAAGGCGACGACCTCCTCGCCTTCGGACTGGGAACGGATCCAGCGGGCGCGGGCCGCGCTGGACGGGGCCATGACCGTCTGGGTGACGCTGGACGGCCGGGCGGCCGGGGTGATCCTGCTCCGCGATGCCATCCGGGCCGACGCCGCGCGGACGCTGCGGCGGCTGCGCGCCGCGGGCATCGAGCGGGTGGTCATGCTCACCGGAGACCGGGCCGAGGTCGCCGAGAGCGTGGGCGTGGTACTCGGCATCGACCGGGTGCTCGCCGAGCAGACCCCCGCGGCCAAGGTCGAGGCGGTACGGCGGGAGGCGACCGGCGCGGTGACCGTGATGGTGGGCGACGGGATCAACGACGCCCCGGCCCTGGCGGCGGCCGACGTCGGAGTGGCGATGGGGGCCCGGGGGTCCGCCGCCTCCACCCAGGCCGCGGACGTGGTGCTCACCACCGACCGCCTGGACCGGCTCGCCGACGCGATGGACGTCGCCCGCCGCTCCCGGCGCATCGCCGTACAGAGCGCGGCCACCGGGATGGCGCTGTCGCTGCTGGCCATGGTGGCGGCCGCGGCCGGAGCCCTGCCGCCCGCGGCCGGCGCCCTCCTGCAGGAGGGCATCGACATCGCGGTGATCCTCAACGCGCTACGGGCGCTGCGTCCCACGCGGGGAACCCGGCCGCCGATGGACTCCGCCACCGAATCCCTGCTGCGCCGCTTCGAGATGGAGCACTCCTCGCTGCGGCCGACCCTGGAACTGATCCGCGAGACGGCCGACGAGCTGGGCAGGATTCCGCCCACGGCGTCACTCGATCGGCTGCGAGAGGTCCAAGCATTCCTCACCGAGCGACTGCTGCCTCACGAACGGGCCGAGGAGCAGCGGCTGTATCCGGCCATGGGGCAGGTGCTGGGCGGCCCGGAGGTCGTGATGACCATGAGCAGGGCGCATGCCGAGATCGAACGCCTGGTACGACGCCTGGGAAGTCACCTCGCCCTCATCGAGGCCGGCGGGCCACGCCCGGAGCAGCTCGACGACCTGCGCGCCTGCCTCTACGGCCTGTACGCCGTCCTGATCCTCCACTTCGACCAGGAGGAGGAGGCCTACTTCTCCCTGGCCGCCGGTTCGTCGGCGTGACCCGGCTTGCGAAGGCGTGAACGGTGCGCATTCCCTGTCACATCCGATCGCCGCCCTGGTCAGACGAGGCGTGTCGATTTTCACCGGCCCCGATCGACGCACAGCTGGAAACCGGCGAGGATCGGTTCTCTGATAACCCGAAGGAGATATGACGATGCGATTCCTGATGACCACCAAGGGCGGCGACGCGGCACCCCCGAGCGAGGCGGTCCACGCGGAGATGGCCGCGTTCGTCGAGGAGATGACCCGGGCGGGGGTGCTGCTGGCGACCGGTGGCCTGGACCCGGCCGGCCTCCGCGTCTCGGCCTCCGGCGGCGAGATGACCGTCACCGACGGGCCGTTCACCGAGACGAAGGAGGCCATCGTCAGCTTCGCGCTCATCGAGGCGCGCTCACAGCAGGAGGCCATCGAGCTCTCCCGGCGCTTCTGGAAGATCATCGGCGAGGGGGAGGGCACCATCCAGCAGGTCTTCGGCCCGCAGGACTGATCGGGCGCTTGCGTACCCGGCCCGGCGGGTGCTGTGATCGAGCCCGTGATGCCCCGGGACGCCCATCGTGCGGTCGACGAGGTCTGGAAGATGGAGTCGGCGAGGATCATCGCCGGGCTCGTCCGGATGCTGGGCGACGTGGGACTGGCCGAGGAACTCGCGCAGGACGCGCTCCTCGCCGCCCTCGAACGGTGGCCTGACTCAGGCGTTCCGGATAATCCGGGTGCCTGGCTCATGGCCGTCGCCAAACGTCGCGCCATCGACCACCTGCGGCGCGGCGAGCGGCTCGAGCGCGGGCACGAGCAGCTCGCCCACGAGCTCGCCACCCGGCCGGACGGCACCGAGGCCGAGACCGACGCGGCACTCGACGACGAGGTGGGCGATGACGTCCTGCGCCTGATGTTCGTCTCCTGCCACCCGGCGCTGTCCGCCGAGTCCCGGGTGGCGTTGACGTTGCGGTTGCTCGGCGGCCTGCGCACCGACGAGATCGCGAGGGCCTTTCTCGTCTCCGAGCCGACCGTCGCGCAGCGCGTCGTCCGGGCCAAACGCACCCTCGCCGAACTCGGGGTCCCCTTCGAGGTCCCCACGGGGCCGGACCGGGCCGCGCGCCTGTCGTCGGTCCTCGAGGTCATCTACCTGGTGTTCAACGAGGGGTACGCGGCGAGCGCCGGCGACGGCTGGACGCGCCAGGACCTCTGCCAGGAGGCGCTGCGCCTGGGCCGTCTGCTGGCCGGGCTCGCGCCCGGCGAGGCCGAGGTACACGGACTGGTCGCACTGATGGAGCTCCAGGCGTCCCGGCTGGCCGCCAGGACGGGGCCGTCGGGGGAGCCCGTCGCGCTGCACGAGCAGAACCGCGGACGCTGGGACCAGCTCCTCATCCGCCGCGGCTTCGCGGCACTGCTGCGTGCCAGGCAATCCGGCGGACCTCTCGGCCCGTACGTGCTGCAGGCCGCCATCGCGGTCTGTCACGCGCGGGCCCGTACGGCGGAGGAGACCGACTGGGCGCAGATCGCCGCCCTCTACGAAACGCTCGTCCGGGTGCTGCCCACCCCGGTCGTGCAGCTCAACCGGGCGGTCGCGCTGGCCATGGCGTACGGTCCCGAGGCGGGGCTGGCGCTCGTCGACACCCTGGTGGCCGAGCCGGCGCTCAAGGGCTACCACCGGGTGCCCAGCGTGCGCGGCGACCTGCTGGTCAGGCTCGGTCGCCACGAGGAGGCCCGGCGGGAGTTCGAACGGGCCGCGGCGCTCACTCTCAACGTGCCCGAACGCACGATACTGCTGGAACGCGCCGTGGCCTGCGCGGCCGCCACGCCGGGGAGCGCGGTCACCCTGGCCGAGGCCGCGGATGCCTTCCTCGCCCGTGAGGACCTGGACGCCGCGAGCCTCCGTTCCTACCGCCAGACCATGAGCCGGCTCCGTCGCGATCTCGGCGACGACATCCCGTTGCGGGACGTGACCGTCGGACAGGTCGCCGAGATCTTCGCCACCGCCTGGGAGAGCGCCGCCGCCGCGACGTGGAACAGGCACCGAGGTGCCGTCCGATCCTTCTCCGCCTGGGCCGCGGACCGGGGCCGGCTGAGCGAAGACCTGGCCGCCGGGATCGGTCGCCGGCCCGAGCCCCGGTCGCGCACCCGCCCCATGGAGCCGCCACGCGTCGAGGCGCTGTGGGAGCGGCAGGACCTCGCCCCGCGCGAGCGCGCCCTGTGGCTGATGCTCCACGAGAGCGCGGCCGGGATCGGCTCGGTGCTCGCGCTCAACGTCGAGGACCTCGACCTGGCGGGGATGCGCGGCAGGGCGCCGGGGTCCCGCTGGATTCACTGGCGGTCGGGCACCGCCGAGCTCATCCCCCAGCTCATCGCGGGCCGTCGTCGCGGCCCGCTGTTCCTGTCCGAGCGCAGGCCCGGCCCCGGCCGTCGGCCCGCCCCCGGCGACCTGTGCCCCGAGACCGGCCGCCGCAGGCTCTCCTACGAACGGGCCGAATATCTGTTCAAGCAGGCCACCGGCCACACCCTCCATCAACTGCGGAGCAGATGAATCGTTTCGGCGCGCTTCGGCGCCATGCGCCCGATCAGGGATGCCGCTGCTCCGGTGAGGTGATCGCGAAGGCGGCGACCGGGAGAGCGATCAGGTAGAGCACACCGCCCGCTCCTGCCGGCCATTGAGAGTCTCCCGATCGGGGTGCCGAACAGCAGCCTCCGCAGCGTCTCGATGACGACCACCATTCGCGCCGGTCCGCCAGGGCGTCGGATGGCCTGCCGCGAATGTGATTCCTTCGCGGGATTTCTGTCGGAGCGGTGATATAGGTTCCCGGTTCATGATCGACTGTTTACCGGCCGGCACGGCCGTGTGGGAGCAGTGCGGCAGGGTGCCGGTGGTGCCACCGGTCCGGCCCCGCAAGCTGGCGAAGGTTCCCTTCGTCGAGCTGGCGGACGGCCGGCTGCAGGGCGTCGTGTCGAGCGGCTCGGACATCGGCCGCGTCTACGTCTCCTCCGTCACCGCGGCCACCCACACCTACAGCTGCAGTACCAACAACAACCGTCCGTGCGGTGGCCTGTCCGGTTCCCACCCGTGCAAGCATCTGCGGGCGCTGACCGCCGAGGCCGTGCTGCAGTACGGCCTCGGCCGGGTGGCCCGTTACCTGCGGGCCGAGGTCTCCGAGGGGGCCGACCTGATCGACTACCTGCGCGGCGGCCTTGGCCCCGCTCCCGCGGCCACCGTGTTCAGCCGTTTCCTGCGCCACCTGGCCTACCTGGAGCTGCCCGACACCACCACGCCGATCCCCGAGCTTCACTGGTTCCCGGCCACGGGGGTGGTGCGCTGATGCTCGCCACACAGCTGACCCGGCTGCGGGGCGGCGAGCCGGCGGGCCTCGGGGAGGCGCTGGAGCTGGTGACCGGCTTCGACGAGGCTCTGGTGCACGGGCTGGCCCGGCTCTCCGAGCAGCACGCCGCGGCGCTGACCGCTCTGGCCGGCGCCTTCGCGCTCACCCCGATCGGCGAGGGGGCGGCGGAGGCCGCTGCCAAGGTCGTCTCCGGCTCGATCGCCGAGGAGCATCTGACGATGCTGGCAGGCGGCCGGACCGCGCTGCTGGGCGCCGTGCACGACGCTCTGCTGGCCGAACTGGACGCGGCCCTGGGGCGCGAACGCGCCCCGTGGCAGGCGGCGCCGGAGCCCGAGGCGGACGGCGCGGGCAACCTGCTCGCCGCCGCCCGGTCCTGGCTGTGCGAGCTGGCCATCACCGGCTGGCGCGGCGTCGACCACGACCTCGTCTCGGCCTCGGACCAGACCATCGAGGCGCTACTGGCCGTGCCGGAGCAGCGCAGGCCGGCGGTGCTGCTCGACGGCCTGGCGGCCGAGCTGCGCGCCTGCTGCCCGATCGGCACGATGGAGCGTCTGCCCGTACGGCGCTGGGCCGATCTGTGGACCCGGGCCCTGCTGCTGGCCAGGGCGGGCGGCCAGAGCGGCGAGCGCGTCGCGGCCGAGCGCCTGTCGGGGCGGCTGCTGATCCTCGGTGTCGACGTGCACGAGCACGCCACCGCCGTACAGATGCAGGTGCACGGCGTGCTGGAGCCCGCCGGCGGCGGCCGGGCCCGGCTGGTGCGCACCAGCGTGGCCGCCGCCAAGGTGGACACCATCGTCGGCCCCGCCGTCTGGAAGCTGCCGCACCGCCATCCCCGGCTGCTGGGCGCGCTTGCCGAACGGCGCAGCCTGGAGATCACCGATGTGCCCGTGCTGGCCAGTGGTGACCTGGTGTGGGATGACGATCGGGCGCGGGCCGGTGAGCCGGTCGACGCCTTCGCGGTGGCCAGGGTCTCCCTCGCCGGGGCGCTCGCGCCGGCCGCGCCGCCCCTGGACCGCCACCCGGTGCTCATCGCCGAGCCGGTGCTGGTGGCGGACTACCAGGTCACCCGTGACGGCTCGTTCGACCTGGGCGGCGCCGTGCTCGCCGTCGACACCGATGGACTGCCCGCCTGCGGCCCGCTCACGCCGAAGCTGGTGGCCGGATCCTCGGAGTGCATCGGGCTGATGCGCTGGGACGGCGGCCGCTGGCTGCTGCAGCCGCTCGCGGTGCGAGCCAAGGTCAAGCGCGAGACGGTCGAGGCGCACAGCGGCGACTGGGCCCTGGGGCCCACCGACCCCAAGGTGGTCAAGGCCGAGGCCAGGGCGGGGGACGCGGTCGCGGTGCTGCGCGAACGAGCCGGACGGTTGCTGAGACGATGAGCCGGCACAGCGAGAACATCACGGCGAGCGCCGAGCAGAACCGGCGTCAGGTGCTCTACTGGCGGCTGCTCGCCCGCCTCTTCGACAACGACGAGCAGCCCGCGCTGGAGAGCGCGGGCGTGGCCATCGTCGACGATCTCGGACTGCCCGCGGCGTTGCTCGACCCCTCGGTGTCTGTGGACACCCTGGTGCAGCGTTTTCCCGAGCTGGCCGCGGAGTTCCGGGACCTGCTCGTCCTGGGGGAGCAACCGGGGGAGCGGGAGGCCGGCCAGGAGGTGCGCAGGGCGGCTCTGGTGTCGAAGCTGCTGCTCAACGTCTTCGCCACCGGGGCGGGTGAGGTCACCGCGACCCGGCTCGCGGCCTGGCAGCAGGACGCCGGCTGGTTCAGGCAGGCCCTGGGCTGTGAGGACGGCCGCCAGGCGGGCGGTGCGGGTGGTGGTGCGGGTGGTGGTGTGAGTGACCGCGAGCTGGCCTCGGTGCTGGCCGGCCTGGAGGCCGACCTGGTCAGCCGCATGCGGTTGCGTGAGGTTCTGGCCGACCCGGTGCTGGCCAGGCAGCTCACACCGAGCATGTCGCTCATCGAGCAGTTGCTGCGTGACAAGGCCAACCTGTCGGGGGTGGCGCTGGCCAACGCCAAGGCGCTGATCCGCAGGTTCGTCGACGAGGTCGCCGAGGTGCTGCGCACGCAGGTCGAGAAGACCAGCGTGGGCGCCATCGACCGCTCGGTGCCGCCCAAGCGGGTCTTTCGCAACCTCGACGTCGAGCGCACGATCTGGAAGAACCTCGTCAACTGGAACCCCGAGGACCAGCGGCTCTACGTCGACCAGCTCTACTACCGGCGCACCGCCAGGCGCACCACGCCGGCCCGGATGATCGTGGTCGTCGACCAGTCGGGATCGATGGTCGACGCGATGGTCAACTGCACCATCCTGGCGTCGATCTTCGCGGGGCTGCCCAAGGTGGACGTGCATCTGATCGCCTACGACACCCGCGCGCTCGACCTCACCCCGTGGGTGAACGATCCGTTCGAGGTGCTGCTCCGGACCCAGCTGGGTGGCGGCACCGACGGCACGGCCGCCCTGACCCTGGCCCAGCCGAAGGTCTCCGACCCGCGCAACACCGTGGTCGTGTGGATCTCGGATTTCTATGAATGGCAGTGCGAGGCCGTCTTCGCCGGACTGGAGGCGCTGCACCGCTCCGGCGTCCGGCTCATCCCGGTTGGTTCGGTGAGCAGCGGCGGCCAGCAGAGCGTCAATCCATGGTTCCGCCAGCGGCTCAAGGACCTGGGCACGCCGGTGATCTCCGGCCACATCCGCAAACTCGTGTTCGAGCTGAAGAACTTTCTCACCTAGGAGCCCCTACCGATGACCAATGAGATGTTGCGCGCGCCCGCCGAGGTGAAGTACGCCGAGGAGCTGGACTGGCTGGAGTCGGTCGACGACGGCCCCAAGCCGTTCTCCTGGCGGCTCAGCCCCCGCATGGTGCGACTGTTCGTGCTCGGTTCCGAGCGCTCCGACGGGCTGGAGCGGGAGATCTCGCAGAAGTGGTTCGGTGAGCGGAGTCTCGTCGAGCGCAGCATCGTGACGCTGGCCTCCGACCGCGGGCTGCTGCTCATCGGCGACCCCGGCACCGGCAAGAGCTGGCTGGCCGAGTTGCTCGCCGCCGCCATCTGCCGCAACTCCACCCTGGGCGTCCAGGGCACGGCGGGCACCACCGAGGACCACATCAAGTACTCCTGGAACGTCTCCATGGTGATCGCCAAGGGACAGTCCCGCGAGTCGATGATCCCCTCGCCGATCATGACGGCGATGGAGCGGGGGGTGATCGGCCGTTTCGAGGAGCTGACCCGCTCGACCAGCGACGTGCAGGACGCCCTGATCTCGATCCTGTCGGAGAAGTACATCTCCATCCCCGAGCTCGACACCGACAACATCGTGTTCGCCAAGCCCGGGTTCTCCGTCATCGCCACGGCCAACAGCCGTGACCGGGGAGTGAACGACCTGTCCTCGGCTCTGAAGCGGCGGTTCAACTTCGTCAGGATCCCGGTCGTGACGAGCAAGGCCAGCGAGGCGGAGATCGTCCGCTTCCGCACCACCGAGCTGCTGCGCCGCCACCGCATCGAGCTGGACCTGCCGCCCACGCTGCTGGACATCCTGCTGCAGAGCTTCGCCGACCTGCGCGCCGCGGCGGCCTCGGCCACCAGCGAGGACGAGAAGCTGGAGTCGGCGCTGTCGACCGCCGAGCAGATCGGCGTGCTGGAGGACGCCATCCTGCACGGCAACTTCTTCGGTGACCGCACCCTGCGCGCCCAGACGCTGGGCGGCGCCCTGGTGGGCTCGCTGGCCAGGCGCGCTCCCGAGGACCTGGCCATCCTGAACAAGTACTGGCACGGGGTCGTCGAGCCGCGCAGCAAGAAGGAGGGCGGGGAGTGGACGGACTTCCTCGAAGGCGGTCGCCAGGCGATCTCCACGCTGTCGTGACCTCCTCCCCACGACCCGTGGCATCACGCCGAGTTTCCCGCCCAGAGCCAGAGCTCGGGGTCTCCACGCCCGAGGAGATGTGATGAGCACCTTCGCCGCCCTGCGCGAGCAGCTTCTGGATGCCGCCACCGCCTTTGCCGGCGGCCCGGGCGCGCTGCCTGAGATCCTGGCGGGCCTGGTCGACGACGTCGACCGGGCGCTGCGCGAGGAGCTGGAGATATTCCCGGTGTGTCACCACTCACCGGCCTCCGCGCTGGCCATGACGCGGCGGCTGCGCGACAGGCAGCCCAAGGTCATCTACCTGGAGTTGTGTGAGGACCTGCGGCCGCTGCTGGAGGAGCTGCGCAACTGCCGGCTGCCGGTGGCGCTGCAGGCGTTCGCCACCGAGCTGGAGGGCTTTCCGCCCGGCTCCGGCCCGCTGAGCGTTGTGGCGCCGCTGACCGAGGCCTCGGCGGAGTACCAGGCCATCGCCTATGCGCTGGACACCCCGGGTGTCGAGCTGGTGCTGGTCGACCGCTCGGCCGACCACGTCTTCCAGTGGCTGCCCCAGGAGGAGGCCGGGCCGGTCACCGCCGAGCGCGACGGCGACCTGCACGGCGACGCCGTGGGTGTCGAGGTGGGCGACCTGAGGCCGCGTTTCGCCGAGCTGGAGGAGCACCTGCTGCGCCACGGCAAGGTCCGCCACTGGTCGGAGTGGTGGGACCAGTACGTCGAGCAGCCGCTGGCCGGTGCGGACTACGACACCTACCGGCAGGCCATGGCGCTGATCGGCAGCCTGTTCCGGCGGCTGGGGCCCGGTGGCGAGCGGCTGGCCGGTGACGAGGAACGCGAGCGCCACATGTGGACCCGGATCCGCGAGCACCTGGCCGTCTCCGGCGCCGACCCGGCGACCTGCCTGTACGTGTGCGGTGCCTTCCACGCCGTCAGCACGGTGCCCGAGTTCGGCCTGGCGGGCGACGCGCCGGCGTACACCATCACCCCTCCTACGGCCACGCGCTGGCTGTACGGGTTGATCCCCTCCAGCCACTCGGCGATCGAGGCCCAGTTCGGCCTGGCCCAGGGGTCGGTGTCGATCGCCGCGGCGACCTGGGCCAAGGCGGCGACGCGCGGCGGCCTCACGCCGTACCGGCTGCGGGGGCAGCGGGGCACCCGCTCGCGGACCGTGTCCCCCGCACGGGCCGCGGTGCCGGCCCCCGCAGGGCAGGTCACCGACCGGTTGTCGGGGTTCCTGGCCACGCCGCCCGTGCTGGACGGCCTGGACGAGGCCGAGCTGCGCGGCTGGTGCGTCGACATCGTGCGGCTGGCCCGCCGTAACGGCTACCTGGCCAGCACCGCCGACGCCATCGCGGTGTTCGAGACCTCGATCCTGCTCGCGGGGCTGCGCAACCGGGCCAGGCCGACGCCGTACGACTTCCAGGACGCGGCTGTCACGTGCATCGAGAAGGACGTGGTGCCGGGCCGTCGCGACATCCGCCGCCTGTGCGAGATCCTCCTGGGAGGCGACCGGATCGGCGAGGTCGGCTACGACGCACTCCCGCCGCTGGCGCGCGACGTGTACGACCGGCTGGAACCGCTCGGGCTGGACCCGGGCAGGCGCACCCAGCAGCGGGCGCTGCTGGACCTGCGGGCCGATCCCGAACTGGTGCCGTGCTCGGACCTGCTGTGGATACTGCGCCAGCTGCTGCCCGAGGGCGCGGTCCGGCCCATCATGGGGGCGCGCCGCCTGGGAGAGCGGCCGATCCAGGAGAGCTGGGACCTGGCGATCGGCCGTCACCAGCGGTCGATCATCGAACTGGGCTACGAGGGCGTCACCGTCGAGCAGGTGCTGGAACAGCGCCTGCGCCGCAAGGTGTGGGAGCCCCAGGCCGGCGCGGGGGTCGCTCTGGCGGCGGTGGAGGACGCCATCCTCTACCTGGGCGGCCGCCGCTTCGCCGACGAGCTCGGCAGCCGCGCGGTGGAACTGCTGGCGGCCGAGCGTACCGTGGACGATGCCCCCGAGGTGCTGCGCCGGATCCGCCGGCTGCTGGCGCACTATCGGGCCACCCAGCCGGACCTGCCTGCCTGGTGCGAGGCGTTCGTCACGGCCGGCTACGCGCACTACTGCACGCTGCTGCCGACCGCCTTCGTGGACGAGGACACCGGAGTCCGCCAGGTCGGTGCCATGCTCGGTTTCCTGTTCTCCATGGAGGGGCTCGCGCTGTCGCTGGGCTGTGATCGGGCCCAGCTGGAGCTGGCGGTGCGGCAGGCGCATCCGCAGGAGCCGGCCAAGGTGGCGCTGTTGTGGGCGGCCCAGACCCAGCTGGGCCTGCTTTCGCAGGCCCAGCTGCGCGCCCGGTGTGACGAGCTGCTGGCCAACCCGCTCGTCATTCCCTCCTTCCCGCTCTATCTGAGCGGGTTCGTCCAGGCGCTCGAACCCGTTCCCGCCCTCGCGCCGTTCGTGGTCGAGGTGCTGTCCAAGGCCTTCGCCCGACTGCCCGACGAGGTCCTGCTGCCGTGGCTGCCGACGCTGATCACGACGCTGCGCCGGCACGCGCTGGAGCTGGTCCCGGTGCTCGTGCGCGAGGCGGGCAGGACCTTCCCCGCCTCCCTGGCCGAGCTCGACGAGTGGGTCGCGCCATGGGAGAGGCCGGCCCGGCCCGTGGCACCGGCCCGGCCGGCGTCCGCGCCGAGCGGGCCGGTGGCCGGCCTGCTGGCCGGGCACCCGCAGGCGTGCGACGCCGTGGCGGCACTGCTCGGCTGCGTGGGGAAGTGGCCGACGACCACCGAGGGCATCGCGGGCACGGAGGGCACAGTGGGCGCGGCAGCGGGTGAGCTGCTCACCCGGCATCCGGCGACGACCGGCGCGATCGCGGTGCTGCTCACCGGCTGATGACGGGCGAAGCTGCTCGTCAGCGTGCCGCGAGGGCGGGTGTGTCCCCGCCGGGGGAGGTGGTGGTTTCCCTCCCGGAGGGAGGGCGCTCGCCTCACCTGCGGCGATGACGGCTGCCAGGGCGCGGTGTGGTCAGGCGTGGCCTCGACGCAGTCCTTCCCCGTCTGGCGCCTCCGGGGTCCGGAGGGTCGAAAGTCCCATGGGAACGGGACCTCCGGGACCTCGGCGCGAGTCGTACGGCACTGCCTCCGGGCTCTGGAAAACGATGTGATGAGGGTGCGACAGAAACCGGGAGACACCACAGAGAAGGGGAGCCGTCATGGCCACCACTCGCGGACGAGTTCACACCGGGCCGGTCATGAACGCCGCCCCCGTCACCCCCACCCCCGTCACCCCCGCCGCCGCGAGGCGCCCGGTCGACTACGTGTGGGCGATCGCCCGCATCGCCCTGGGCTGGGTGTTCCTGTGGGCGTTCCTGGACAAGACCTTCGGCTGGGGGTTCGCCACCCCCGCCGAGCGGGCGTGGATCGCCGGGGGCAGCCCCACCACCGGGTTCCTCAAGGGCACCGGGGAGAACGCGCTCGGCGGCCTGTTCGCCGGCCTGGCCGGGCAGGGCTGGGTGGACTGGCTGTTCATGCTCGGCCTGCTCGGCATCGGCGCGGCCCTCATCGTGGGGGCGGGTCTGCGGATCGCGGCCGCCACCGGCGGGCTGCTGATGGTCCTGATGTGGGCGGCCGAACTGCCACTGACCACCAACCCCTTCATGGACGAGCACCTCGTCTACGCCGTCGTGCTGGCCGGCCTGGCGATGGCTCAGGCCGGTGACACCCTCGGTCTCGGCAGGTGGTGGGGCGCCACCCCGCTGGTGCGGGAGCACCCCGTCCTGCGCTGACCGGCCACCTCGGTGAAAGACCCGCTCCCGGCACGGGGGCGGGTCTTCCTGGTTTGACGCCGACCGACATCCCCACCGAGCGGCCTTGGCCAGATCAGGATTCCTGGCCGCTACCACCTGCGCTGTCCCCGCGTTCCTCGACCCCGGACTCGGCGCCGGGGGAGGATGCCCGGTTTGCCCAGGCAGTTGATAACTCCCGGGAATCTGATACGACGGTGTCCGAGCGGTCGTTCAGCCGAGCTGCCGGGTGATCGTCGGGTCGGTGATCGCCGTGTCGTTGGCCAGGAGGAACGCCTTCGAAAGGATCACCGACAGCGTCCCCCCGTCGTCCTCGAACGGCAGGAACACCGATCCGGCCGCGCGCCCGCTCGCCGGGACGATGCACAGGTACGCGTCGTTGGGCTCCATCAGGATGTTCGTCGACCCCAGATGGATCTTGTACGTCTTCAGATCACCCCGTACAAGAAGGAATCTGTCGGTCAGCTCCACCCGGGAGGCGATCTTCAGTTTCGGCAGCAGCCGCGCCAGCACCTCGCGCCGGGTCTTGGCCGTCTCCGTCAGCTCGCCGAAGCCGTGGGAGCGCCAATAGCGTTCGTGGCCGATCAGCGCCTGGTCGTCGCGGGCGACCGAGGCCACGCCCACGGCGAGGTCGGCCTCGCGGAGGATCTCCGACAGCACCAGCGGCGGCAGATCGGCCATCGACGCCGGTTGCCCGTCGCGGTGGAAGGTGATGCCCTCAGTGGCGCACAGCATGGTGGTCTCGGCCCCGGGGGCGGAGACGATGTGCATGGCCCAGCGGGCCTGCCAGCCCGCCAGGTCGCGCACCACCTCGCCCTGGTCGCCGCCGTTCTGGTAGTCCCAGTTGCCGATCGACCGGCCGGTCCAGCCGCGCTGGCCCAGCAGGGTCCGGGCCTGGCCGTAGCGCAGAATGTGGCCGGCGAAACGGTTGGAGAAGGTGCCGGTCCGCTCCTCGGCGGGGGTCAGCAGGTAGAGCTCGCGGAAGACCTGCTTGAACGGCTGGCGTACACCACCCTCGAGAAGATGGTCGCGCCACGCCGCCACCTCGTCGGCGGTCGCGTGGATCGGGTGCCACAGGCCTGCCACGGTGTCGGGGGCGGGGCGGTGGCCGGCCAGCTCCCAGCCGTCGGCGGTCTTGACCGGCAGGGCCGCCGGGCCGCCGGCGATCTGCCAGACCAGGGTGCGGGCGTAGGGGCCGGTGACGGGATGGTCGAGGAAGTACTCGGTCACCTCGCGCCAGTGCCACGTCCGTTCATGGACGATCGCCTGTTCCAAGCGGGACCGCTCGGCCGCCTGCGCCAGCTTGAGCTCCTTCAGGATGGCCCGCAGATCGGACAGCTCCGCGCGCAGATCCTTCGGCAGCGACTTGACGGTCTTGCCGGCGGCGTTCACGTAGCGCAGGGCGGGCACGTCGGCGCACAGCCTGACCCGGTAGTCGCCGATCTTCTCCTCGCGGACGCCGCCGGTGTCCAGGCCGAAGGTGGGGACCGTCCGGTCGAGCAGCTGCTCGCGGGTCAGCCCGTTCTCGCCGGCCACCGCGTCGAGGGCGAGGCTCAGATTCCTCTGTACGGACCTCGCGCGCACCTTCGCCTGGATTCTGGACAGCGGGACGATCACGTCGAGGCCGCCCCTGCGGGCCAGGACGCCGACGGCGGCGTTGGTGACGGGTTCGCAGCGGCACGTGGAGCCCATCCCGTTGCTGCCGGTGCCGCAGGTCATCGCGACGTCGGTGACAAGCGAGGTCACCCAGCGCTCGTCGATGACCTGGCAGGTCCACAGGATGCCGCGCACCACGACGATGGTGTGCTCCTTGAGGAAGACCTTGTCCCACCACTCCTCGTCGTCATAGCGGACGACCCAGTCTCCGCCCCGGTAGGCCACCAGCCGCGTGAGCAGCTCACGGACCAGGGCGACCGCGCCGGGGGTGAGCATCCGCGCGGCGTTCCTGAGCCACCGGGCGCTGGGTTTGGTCGAGCGGGCGGTGTTCCAGTGGCGGAACAGCGGCAGCACCTCGACCAGGCGCGGGCCGTACTCCTCGGCCAGCATGCGGGCGAAGTGGTCGGTGTCCCCGATCTCGGTCCGGACCACTCCGGCCGGGTCGTGCTCGGCGGGTTCGGTGAGCAGCTCGGTCACCTGCTCGGCCAGGAGCGCCCGCGCGTCCTTCAGCCACGGTCCCGACGTCAGCCAGCGCAGCAGGTCCCGGCGCAGCTGGTAGTCGAACCGGCGGGCCGCCGCGAGCGGGATCCGGAACAGCTCCTCATAGCGGGTGTGCCCCTGCCGCACCCAGTACTCCGCCCGGCCCATGAGGTGGTGCGCTTCCCGGTAGGTGAAGTCGATGTCGCGCTCGGCCACCGACCGGACCACGCGCAGCACCCGCTCGTCGTAGTCGTGGCCGCCTTCCGGCCCCAGCCAGAGCTTCATCTGCGCGTAGGTGCCGTAGACCCGCCAGTCGACGCCGGGGCCGGGGTCGAGTCCCTGCTCGGTGAGCTCGTCGAACCGCTGGTAGGCGGCCCTCGTGGCCGGGTCCATGTGGTCCCATTTGCCCGCTGACGTCATGACACGGCTCCACTGATGATCGGAAACGCTGGGTGATCATGGATATCAGCCGGAACCGACAGATTCCCCCTGCCGTGATTCGGACATGTCTCCACGAAAGCCGCTTCTGCCTCCTCGTCCGATTCAGGCCGGGGACGTCGTGGCCGCTCACTGATGCGGGTGAGGTATTGGCCCCGAACCTTTTCACGTCGCATCCGCCGAACGGTCGGAGAGCGCTTGGCAGGCCGGGCCGCGGAAACGCGTGCAGGACGAGCGTGGCGGCAAGGCGGGCGACCGGGACCACGGGTAGGACGTAGCGCTGGTCGAAGTCCAGGACGGCGACCGGACCGATGAGCGGTCGAGCATCCGTCCCACCAGGCGGAAATCTCAGGTCAAGTGCGGTTTCCAGGTCCGTTTCGGCCGCGCTCCCGGCGGCTTCGGGCTGGCTTGACGCTCTGCTTGGGGCAATTGTATGGTTACTTAGTAGGAAATATAGGAAATGTGTGATGCGGAAGCCGCTCTGTGACGGCGCGGTCACGGATCTCGGCTCGCGGACGACGGCGACGGCAGGGCCGAAGGAAGGGCGTCGATTCCTTGCGGTCGGTGCGGGATACGGAAAGCGCATCGATGACCACTGCTTTTTCTCCCGGCGGAGTGTCGCGTGGAATTAATGGAATATCCGACTGAAGTCGATCAGCCGGAAAGGGTGCCCCTTCGAAAAGACGTGTGGAGCTCGGCGGTCCGTGAACCGTTGCAGCCGCGCTCCATGTCGCCGGACTTCTCACTGGAATTTCTCCGGAAACTCTTCGATGACGCGTGTTTCGACGAGAAGACGTCGGCGCGGGTCGCGGACCTTCTCGACCAATGGTCCGCGGGAAAGGCGACGGCCCCGCGGTCGGTGAGACGACTGCTGTGGCAGGGGCAGGTGGACGAGGCGCTCCTGGCGCTGCGGAAGCCGAAGGGTCCTGACTCACCGGCGCTTGGACCGTTCCGTGAGCTGAGCGACTGGGTCTTCTGCTGGTATCCGGGCCTTCAGGTCCGCGCGCCTCGCGGCGAGATCGAGGTGACCACCGGGCTGGAGGGCATGCGGGTGCTGTCGGCCTTCCTGGACGGACACGCCGACCAGCAGGCCGTCACCCGTGCCGAGCAGGTCCTGCGGCTGTGCCCGATGGGAGACGCGGCGCTGGAGCCGCTCACCGCCGCGCTCGCCACCCTGGTCTACGCCGACCGGGCGGACCTGGCCGGCCGGTGGTGTGAGCCGCTGCTCGAACAGACCACGACCCACTGCGCCCCGACCTGGCAGGGGATGTTCGCAGCGGTCCGGGCCGAGACCGCGATCCGCCAGGGTCGGCTCCTGGAGGCGGAGCGGTGCGCCCACGCGGCGCTCACCCACATGCCGATGGCCGCGTGGGGGGTGGGGCTCGGCCTCCCGCTGGCCAGCATGGTGGCCGCCAAGGTCGGGATGGGCAAGTACGAGGACGCCGCACGCTATCTGGCGGTCCCGGTCCCCGAAGCCATGTTCCAGACTCCGGCCGGGCTGCACTACCTGTCCGCCCGGGGCGGTTGTCACCTGGCGACCGGCGCCGCGCAGGCCGCCCTCACCGACTTTCTGACCTGCGGAGACCTCATGCGGCAGTGGGGGCGCGACCTGCCGGGGATCGTCGCCTGGCGGCTCGGCGCCGCCCGGGCGCACCTGGAGCTGGGCCGGACCGGCGAGGCCAGGACGCTCATCGACGACCAGCTCGCCCTGCTGGGGCCCGCCCCGACCCGTACCAGGGGCATCGCGACACGCCTGCGGGCGGCGACGGTCGCCCCCGAGGCGCGCCCGGCCGTCCTGGAGGAGGCGGTGGAGGTCCTGCAGATCTCCCACGACCAGCTCGAGCTGGCCCTGGCGCTCGCGGATCTCGGCCGCGCCCACTCCCGTCTCGGGCGGTCCCACCGGGCCAGGACCGTCGAGCGCAGGGCCCGCCACATCGCGAGGTCCTGCGGTGCGGAGCCGCTGATCGACGCGCTCTCGCAGAGCCCGCCGCGACCGGGCACACCGGGCACTCCGGGCGCGCCGGACGGTGCCGTCCCCGCGGACCCCGGCGACGTGGGACTGAGCGACGCCGAGCGCAGGGTCGCCACCCTGGCGTCCCAGGGATACACCAACCGGCAGATCTCCGGGAAGCTCTACGTCACGGTCAGCACGGTCGAGCAGCATCTGACCCATATCTATCGTAAACTCGGTGTTTCCCGCAGGGTTGATCTCCCGGCTCTTCTCGATTAGCGGCCCCTGTTTTAGGGGTCGCTAGGGGTACTCCACTGTCGGCCGAATAGCGAGGCTTGGAACAGCCTTTCTTGCCGGTTCACGATATGGAGCGAAGATGAGTCTCGGCCATTCGACGTCAAACGAATGGGGAATCGAGCCGACCGACGCGATCGCCATCGTCGGAATGGCGTGCCGGCTGCCGCACGCGCCCGATCCCGGCGCGTTCTGGGACCTGCTGCTCCAGGGACGCTCCGCGATCACGGAGGCGCCCGCCGGCCGCTGGGGTGAGGCCGGCCCGATTCCCCGCTTCGGCGGGTTCCTCGACGACGTCGACCGGTTCGACCCCGAGTTCTTCGCGATCTCCCCACGTGAGGCGGCCGCGATGGATCCGCAGCAGCGCCTCGTCCTGGAGCTGGCCTGGGAGGCACTCGAGGACGCCCGGATCCTGCCCGCCGACCTCGCGACCACCTCCACCGGCGTCTTCGTCGGCGCCATCGCCTCCGACTACGCCGCCCTGCAGCACCGGCAGGGGACGGACGCCATCACCCGCCACACGATGACCGGCCTCAACCGCGGCCTCATCGCCAACCGGGTCTCCTACGCGCTGGGGCTCCGCGGCCCCAGCCTGACCGTCGACTCCGCGCAGTCGTCGTCCCTGGTCGCGGTCCACCTCGCCGCGACGAGCCTGCGCGCGGGTGAGTCCACCCTCGCGATCGCGGCGGGTGTGAACCTGAACATCGTCGTGGACGCCACCATCGCCGCCGAGAAGTTCGGCGGCCTGTCACCCGACGGGCGCTGCTTCACCTTCGACGCCCGTGCGAACGGCTACGTGCGCGGCGAGGGAGGAGGCGTCGTCGTCCTCAAGCCGCTGGCCCGGGCCGTCGCCGACGGAGACCGGATCCACTGTGTGATCCGCGGCAGCGCCGTCAACAACGACGGCCACGCCACCGACCCCACCGGTGGCCTCACCGTGCCGAACCCGGACGCGCAGGCCGAGGTGATCCGGCTGGCCACCGAGCGCGCCGGAGTGGCACCCGATGCGGTCCAGTACGTCGAACTCCACGGCACCGGAACCAGGGTCGGAGACCCGATCGAGGCCGCGGCGCTCGGCGCCGCGCTGGGTGCGGGACGTGCTTCCCAGGACGCGCTCGTGGTCGGATCGGCCAAGACGAACGTCGGGCATCTGGAGGGCGCGTCGGGAATCGTCGGCCTGCTGAAGGTGGCGCTGAGCATCGGGCACCGGCGGATCCCGGCCAGTCTCAACTTCGAGACGCCGAACCCCGACATCCCCTTCGACCGGCTCAACCTGCGCGTGCAGTCGGGCACCGGCCCCTGGCCACGGCAGGAGCGGCCGCTCGTCGCCGGGGTCAGCTCGTTCGGCATGGGCGGCACCAACTGCCACATCGTGCTCGCCGAACCACCGCCCGCCCAGGCAGGTATCGATCCGGTTCCCGAGGCCGAGGTGATCGCGT
Source organism: Streptosporangium sp. NPDC005286 (assembly GCF_040607515.1). Classification (NCBI taxonomy): domain Bacteria; kingdom Bacillati; phylum Actinomycetota; class Actinomycetes; order Streptosporangiales; family Streptosporangiaceae; genus Streptosporangium; species Streptosporangium sp. NPDC005286. The sequence goes on from NZ_JBEXGU010000109.1 coordinate 22,868, forward strand.
GGACGCTGTCGGGGGCGAGCGAGGCGGCGCTGCGCGGTCAGGCGGCCCGGCTGCACGCCTCCCTCACCGCACGTGACTCCTTCGATCCGGCCGGCGTCGCGCTGTCACTCGCCACGACCCGGACGGTGTTCAGGCACCGGGCGGTGCTCGTCGGAGAGCGCGCCGAGGCCCTCGACGGCCTGCGGGCACTCGCCGGGGGAGACCAGGCGGCCTGCCTCGTACGGGGCGTGAGCCGGACGGCCGGCGGCACGGTGTTCGTCTTCCCCGGGCAGGGATCCCAGTGGGAGGGCATGGCCGCGGACCTGTCGCGCACCTCGCCGGTGTTCGCCCGGCACCTTCGGGCGTGCGCGGACGCGCTCGCACCGTACCTCGACTGGTCGCTGACCGATCTGCTCACCGGCCGCCCCGGCGCGCCCCCGCCGGAGCGGGTGGACGTCGTACAGCCCGCTCTTTTCGCGGTCATGGTCTCGCTCGCGCGGCTGTGGGAGTCGGCCGGCGTCCGCCCCGACGCCGTCATCGGCCACTCCCAGGGGGAGATCGCCGCCGCTCACCTCGCCGGTGCCCTCTCGCTCGACGACGCCGCCGCGATCGTCGCCCTGCGAAGCCAGGCCATCGCCACCATCGCGGGCACCGGTGCGATGGCCTCCGTCGCGCTCGGTGCGGGCGAGGTACGCGAACGGCTGGCTCGCTGGAGCGACCGGCTCGGCGTCGCGGCGGTCAACGGTCCCGCCTCCACCGTGGTCTCCGGTGACGCCGAGGCGCTCGCCGAACTCCTCGCCGGATACCGCGACGAGGGCGTCCGGGTCCGCGAGATCCCCGTCGACTACGCCTCCCACTCGCCCCAGGTCGAGCCGGTGCGCGGGCGCCTCCTCGACGCGCTGGCCGGGATCCGGCCCCAAAGCTCGGCCGTCGCCTTCTACTCCACCGTCACCGGTGGCCGGCTCGACAGCGCCGCTCTCAGCGCCGACTACTGGTACCGCAACCTGCGCCAGAGCGTGGAGCTGGAACAGGCGGTCAAGGCCGCCGTCGCCGACGGGCACCGCGCGTTCGTGGAGAGCAGCCCGCACCCGATCCTCACCGAGGGCGTCCGGGTGAGTGCCGACGACGTCCTGGCGATCGGTACGCTCCGGCGCGGCCAGGGCGGCCTGCGGCAGTTCCTCACCGCTCTCGCCCAGCTCCACGTGGACGGCGGAACCGTACGCTGGCCGGATGTCATCGGCGCCGGGGCGGTGCCGGTCGACCTGCCCACCTACGCCTTCCAGCGCCGGCGTCTGTGGATCGACACCTCGTCCGCGCCCGCCACGCGCCCTGAGATCCTCAAGGACGCCGAGGAGGCCCCGGCGGCAGGGGACGTCCCGGCCTCGGCACTTGCCGCACGGATCGAGGGGCTCGGTGATCAGGAGCGGGACCGCGCGGTCCTGGACCTGGTCCGGACAAGCGCGGCGATCGTGCTCGGCCACCCGGCGGGGGACGCGGTCGGCGAGGATCTCACGTTCAGGGACCTCGGCTTCGACTCGGCGGCGGGGGTCGAGTTCCGTGACCGGCTGGCCGCGGCGACCGGGCTGCGCCTGCCCGCCACACTCGTCTACGACCGCCCGACGCCGCAGGCCGTCGCCGCCTACCTGCGCGACGAGGTCGCCGGTGCCGTCCCGGGCCGGGAAGCCCCCGCGTCGGCGAGGCCGGTGGAAGGCGAGCCGATCGCGATCGTGGCGATGAGCGGCCGCTGGCCCGGCGGAGCCGGGACGCCCGAGGAGCTGTGGCGGCTGCTGCTGTCCGGCAGGGACGCGATCGGCGGTTTTCCCGACAACCGGGGCTGGGACGTGGAGCGGCTCCTGGCCGCGGACGGGCCGGGCACCTCCGTCACCCGGGAAGGCGGCTTCCTGCACGACGCCGACCGGTTCGACGCCGCCTTCTTCGGACTGAGCCCGCGCGAGGCCGCGGCGATGGACCCCCAGCAGCGACTGCTGCTCGAAACGTCATGGGAGCTCTACGAGCGGGCCGGGATCGACCCCTCCAGTCAGGGCGGCAGCCGTACCGGAGTGTTCGTCGGCGTGATCCCGCAGGAATACGGCCCGCGCCTGCACGAGACGTCGCAGGGCTACGAGGGGCATGCCCTCACCGGCACCCTGAGCAGTGTCGCCTCCGGCAGGCTCGCCTACACACTGGGGCTGGAAGGCCCGGCGATCACCGTCGACACCGCCTGCTCGTCCTCCCTGGTGGCCATGCACCTGGCGATCCAGGCGCTCCGCGCCGGCGAGTGCGAGCTGGCCGTCGCCGGTGGGGTCACGGTGATGTCCACGCCGGGCATGTTCACCGAGTTCAGCCGCCAGGGCGGGCTCGCGCCCGACGGCAGGTGCAAGCCGTTCGCGGCCGCGGCGGACGGCACCGCGTGGTCGGAGGCGACCGGACTCGTCCTGCTGGAACCGTTGTCGGCCGCCCGGCGCCGTGGGCACCGGGTGCTCGCCGTCGTCCGTGGCAGCGCGGTCAACCAGGACGGCGCCAGCAACGGGCTCACCGCTCCCAACGGCCCCTCGCAGGAGCGGGTCATCCGCGAGGCCCTCGCCGGCGCGGGACTGTCGCCCGCCGACGTCGACGCCGTCGAGGCGCACGGGACGGGGACCACGCTGGGTGATCCGATCGAGGCACGGGCACTGCTGGCGACCTACGGACGCGACCGCGAGGGCAGCCCGCTGCTGCTCGGCTCGTCGAAGTCGCACATCGGCCACACCCAGGCAGCCGCGGGCGTCACCGGCGTCATCGCGATGGTCCAGGCCCTCCAGCACGCGACCCTGCCGCCGACCCTGCACATCGACCGGCCGTCCACGCACGTCGACTGGACGGCGGGCGCCGTCTCACTGCTGACCGAGGCCACCGCGTGGCCACGGACCGGTCGCCCCCGCCGGGCCGCCGTCTCCTCCTTCGGTATCAGCGGCACCAACGCCCACCTCGTGCTGGAACAGGCGCCAGAGGAGACCGGGACGTCCGAGCGTACCGACGAGCCCGGCCTCACCCCGTGGATCCTCTCGGCGAAGTCCGAGGACGCGCTGCGCGAGCAGGCCGCACGGTTGCGGGCGCGAGTGGCGGCCGATCCCGCACTCGGCGTATCCGACGTCGGGTTCACCCTGTCGGTGGCCCGCGCCGCCCTGGATCACCGCGCCGTCGTGCTCGCCACCGGCCGAGAGGAGTTCCTGGAGGCGCTGGACTCCCTCGCCGCCGGTGGAGTCACCCCGGCCGTCGTGCGCGGCACCGCCGCCAGACCGGGCGGGCTCGCCTTCATGTTCACCGGCCAGGGCAGCCAACGTCCCGGCATGGGACGAGAACTCGCTGCGGCCTTCCCGGTGTTCGCCGACGCCCTCGGCGCCGCCGCCGCGCACCTGGACGGCCACCTCGACCGCCCGATCCTCGACGTCATGTTCGCCGAACCGGACAGTGCCGGCGCCGCGCTGCTGGACACGACCGCGTACACCCAGCCCGCTCTCTTCGCCTTCGAGGTCGCGCTCTACCGGCTGGCCGAGTCCTTCGGTCTGCGCCCCGACTACCTCATCGGCCACTCCGTCGGCGAGCTCGCCGCCGCCCACGTCGCGGGTGTCCTGTCACTGTCCGACGCCGCGACCCTCGTCGCCGGCAGGGGCAGGCTCATGCAGGCGGTCGAGGCCACCGGCGCGATGGCGGCACTGCAGGGAACGGAGCAGGAGATCCGGGCGCTCCTGGCGGACCACCGCGGCGAGGTGGACATCGCGGCGGTCAACGGTCCCGACTCCGTGGTCGTCTCCGGAGACGAGGCCGTGGTGGGGGAGATCGTGTCGCGCCGGCGCGGGGAGGGCCGCAGGGCCAGGCGGCTCCAGGTCAGCCATGCCTTCCACTCGCCGCACATGGACGCGGTGCTCGACGACTTCCGGCGCATCGCGGCGAGTCTGGACCTCGCCGCGCCGCGCATTCCGGTGATCTCCAACCTCACCGGCCGCCTGGCCGCGGCCGACGAGCTACGCGACCCCGGCTACTGGGTCCGGCACATCCGGCATGCCGTCCGGTTCCGCGACGGCATCGCGACCCTGCGCGACCTCGGCGTGAGCGACTACCTCGAACTCGGTCCCGACGCGGTCCTGACCGCCCTGGCCCACGACTGCCTCGCGGGAACTCCGCCGCGCACCCTGGCCGCCGCGTCCCGCCCCGACCGCCCGCAAGCCCAGACGTTCGGTACGGCCCTGGCCCACCTGCACGTCCACGGCGTGAACGTCGACTGGCGGGCGGCTCTGCACGGCCGCGACGCGAAGCTGGTCGACCTGCCCACCTACGCCTTCCAGCGCCGCCGGTTCTGGCTGGACACCTCCCCGGCCGTCTCCGGCACGGCCGCCGCGGGGCTGGAGACGGCCGGGCACCCGCTGCTGGACGCGGTGGCCGACCTGGCGGGCGGCGAGGGCTCGCTGCTGACCGGACGCCTCTCGCCACGCACCCAGCCCTGGCTGGCCGACCACGTGGTCTCCGGCGGCATGCTGCTCCCCGGCACGGCGTTCGTCGAGCTGGCCCTGCACGCCGCGGACCGGCACGGGGGGCTGCGCCTCGACGAGCTGGCACTGCAGGCACCCCTGGTGATCCCGGAGCGCGGCGAGGTCTGGGTGCAGCTGTTCACCGGCGCCGACGACGGTTCCGGCCGCCGCCCGCTCGCCGTCCACTCCAGGACCGGCCCGTCGGAGAGCTGGACCCGCCACGCCACCGGTGCCCTGACCGCCGCCACCCCCGCGCCCAGGCAGGAGGAGGCCGGCGCCTGGCCGCCGCGGGGAGCGGTCCCCGTCGATCTGGAGGGCCTGTACGAGCGGCTCGCCGACCAGGGATACGAGTACGGCCCCGCCTTCCGCGGGCTGGTGGGAGCGTGGCGGCTGGGCGACGACATCCTGGCAGAGGTGCGGCTGCCGGACGAGCACCTCGCCGAGGCCGCCGGGTACGGCATGCACCCGGCCCTGCTCGACGCCGCCCTGCACGCGGTCGTCGGGATCGCCCTCGTAGCCGACGAGCGGGGCATCCGCCTGCCGTTCTCGTGGAACGGGGTGTCGCTGGAGGCGTCGGGCGCGACCGTGCTGCGCGTGCGGATCACACCGACCGGCCCCGACACGGTCGGGATCACCGCCACCGACGCCACCGGCGCGCCCGTCGTCTCCGTCGAGTCCCTCACGTTCCGGCCCGTCGCCCCCGGGGGGCTCGGCGCCCCCCGTACGTCGAGCCACGCGATGCCCTACCGGCTGGACTGGGTGCCCGTACCCGCCGCCCGGACGCCGATGCCGGCCCGCTGGACGGTGGTCGGAGCCGGCCTCGACATACCCGACGTGCCGATGGCCGCCGACCTGGAGGCGCCACGGGCGGCCGTTCCTGATCTCCTGCTCATCTCCGCGACCGGCGGCGGCGCGGCGCCGGACCCGGTGCTGCCGCAGGCGCTGCACGCCGGCACGGTCACCACGCTGGACCTGCTGCGCGAGACGCTGCTGGACGAGCGGTTCGCGGCCACCCGGGTGGCCGTCGTCACCCGGCGCGCCGTCGCCGTCCATCCGGGGGAGGACGTCGAGGATCTCGCGCACGCCGGGCTCTGGGGACTGGTCCGCACGGCACAGACCGAGTTCCCCGGCCGCGTCGTCCTGCTCGACCTCGACTCGCACCCCGGGTCACGAGCGGCCATCGCGGCGGCACTGGCCACGGGTGAGAGCCAGCTCGCGGTGCGCCGCGGCGAGATCCTCGTCCCCCGGCTCGCCCGGCCGGCGGCGGACGACGCCCTCGACCTTCCCGACGAGGCCTGGCGGCTGGACGCCACCGGCTCGGGCACGCTGGCCGACCTCGCGCCGCTGCCCGCTCCCGAGGCGGAGCGCCCGCTGGCAGCGGGAGAGGTCAGGGTCGCGCTCAGGGCCGCCGGGCTCAACTTCCGCGACGTGCTCATCGCTCTCGGCATGTATCCCGGCGACGCCAGGATCGGCGCCGAGGGCGCGGGCGTCGTCGTGGAGACCGGGCCCGGTGTGACCGGTCTGCTGCCCGGCGACCGCGTCATGGGCCTGGTCCAGGGTACCGTCGGCCCCCTCGCGGTCACCGACCGGCGCTACCTGACGCGGATCCCCGCCGGATGGTCGTTCGCGCAGGCCGCCACCGTGCCGGTGGCCTTCCTCACCGCCTACCACGGCCTCGCCGACCTGGCGGGCATCCGCCCCGGCGAGCGGCTGCTCGTCCACGCGGCCACCGGCGGCGTCGGCATGGCCGCCGTCCAGCTCGCCCGGCACTGGGAGGTCGACGTGTACGGCACCGCCGCGCCTGCCAAGTGGGGCACCCTGCGCGAACAGGGACTTGACGACGGCCACATCGCCTCCACCCGCACCCTCGACTTCGAGACCGCGTTTCCCGCCGTCGACGTCGTTCTCAACTCCCTCGCCCACGAGTTCACCGACGCGTCCCTGCGACTGCTGGCGGACGGCGGCCGGTTCGTCGAGCTGGGCAAGACCGACCAGCGCGACCCCGTCCAGGTCGCGGCGGCCCACCCGGGCGTCACCTACGAGGCGTTCGACCTGTTCGAGGTGGACCCCGGCCGGATCGCCGAGATCCTCGACGTGCTCGCCGACCTGTTCGACAGCGGCGCCATCTCGCCCCTGCCGGTCACCGCCTGGGACGCCCGGCACGCCCACCACGCCCTGCGCCATCTCAGCCAGGCACGGCACACCGGCAAGCTGGCCGTGACCCTGCCCGCTCGCCTCGACCCGGCGGGCACCGTCCTCGTCACCGGCGGCACCGGAACGCTGGGCGTCCGCACCGCGCGCCATCTGGTCACCAGGCACGGGGTCCGCCACCTGCTGCTCGCCGGACGCGGCGGCCCGGACGCGCCGGGCGCCGCGCGACTGCACGCGGAACTCACCGCGCTGGGCGCCGAGGTGCGGATCGCCGCGGTCGACGTCGCCGATCGCACCGGCCTGGCCGCGCTGATCGCCTCCGTACCGGCGGGACACCCGCTGACAGCCGTCGTGCACGCCGCCGGCACGCTCGACGACGGGGTCCTCGGCTCGCTCACCGCCGACCAGGTAGGCGGAGTGCTCCGGCCCAAGGCCGACGCCGCCTGGTACCTGCACGAGCTGACCCGCGATCTCGACCTGTCCGCCTTCGTGTTGTTCTCCTCCGCGGCGGGCATCCTGGGCAACGCGGGCCAGGCCGGCTACGCCGCCGCGAACGCCTTCCTCGACGCCCTCGCCCACCACCGCCGCGCGCACGGCCTGCCGGCCACGTCACTCGCCTGGGGGCACTGGGCGGAGAGCAGCGGCATGACCCGCGACCTCAGCCGGGCGGACCTGGCCCGGCTGGCCCGCGCGGGCCTGCCCGCCATGCCGACCGGGTACGCGCTCGCCCTGTTCGACGCCGCGCTGGCCATGCCGGACCCGGTCGTGGTGACGGCCAGGCTGGCCCCCGAGGCGACCGGTTCCCCGCTGCTGCGAGGACTGGCCCGGAAACGGCCCCGGCGGATCGCCGTACCGGCGGCGGGGACGGCCTCCCTCGCCGAGGAACTGGCCGGCCGGCCGGAGACCGACCGACTGCGCAGGCTCCTGGCACTCGTACGGTCCACCGCGGCCGCCGTGCTCGGCCACCCGGACCCCGAGACCATCGCCCCCGACCGGGGGTTCCTCGACGCCGAGTTCGACTCGCTCAGCAGCATCGAGCTCCGCAACCAGCTCGACAAGGCCACCGGGCTGCGACTGCCCACCACCCTCGTCTTCGACCATCCCACGCCGGTCGCGCTCGCCGCGTACCTGCGGACCCGGCTTGTCCCGGCTGAGACGCCCGAGACGCCCGGCCCGGAGTCCGAGCTGGACCGAATCGAGGCGGCCCTCGCCGGCGGGGCCATCGACTCCGGCACGCGAGAGCGGGTCCTGGTCCGGCTGAACGACCTGCTGACCAGGTGGGGTGGGCCGAGACCCGCTCCGGAAGACGATCTCGGGCGCATCGACGCGGCCACGAACGACGAGATCTTCGAGCTCATCGACAACGAACTTCGCCTCTCGTGAAGGGCACCCCTCCCATGGCTGATGAAGAGAAGCTCCGTACCTATCTCAACCGGGTGACCCTGCAGCTCCAGCAGACCCGGCGGCGCCTGCACGAGGTCGAGTCCGCCGGCAGGGAGCCGGTCGCGATCGTGGGAATGGCCTGCCGCTTCCCTGGCGGGGTCACCTCGCCGGAGGACCTGTGGCGACTGGTCACCGCGGAGCAGGACGTGATCGGGCCCTTCCCCACCGACCGCGGCTGGGATCTCGGCGGCCTCTACCACCCCGACCCGGACCGCAGCGGCACGTCCTACGTACGCGAGGGCGGATTCCTGTACGACGCCGCCGAGTTCGACGCGGAGTTCTTCGGGATCTCGCCGCGCGAGGCGCTGGCGACCGATCCGCAGCAGCGGCTGCTCCTGGAGACCGCCTGGGAGGCGCTGGAGGACGTCGCCGTCGACCCACTCGCCCTGCGTGGCAGCGACACCGGCGTGTTCGTCGGCGCCATCGCCCAGGAATACGGCCCCAGCCTTCACCATCGGCCGGCGTACAACACCGACGGCTACGTCCTCACCGGTAACACCACCAGCGTGGCGTCGGGCCGGATCGCCTACACGTTCGGGTTCGAGGGGCCCGCGGTCACGGTCGACACGGCGTGCTCGTCCTCACTCGTCGCCCTGCATCTCGCCGCTCAGGCGCTCCGGCTCGGCGAGTGCTCCTTCGCACTCGCCGGAGGTGCCACGGTCCTCGCCGCGCCCGGGATGTTCATCGAGTTCTCCCGCCAGCGCGGGCTGTCACCCGACGCCAGGATCAAGGCGTTCGCCCGGGCGGCGGACGGCACCGCCTGGGCCGAAGGCGTCGGGCTGCTGGCACTCGAACGCCTCTCGGACGCCCGCCGCAACGGCCACCGGATCCTGGCCGTGTTACGTGGCAGCGCGGTGAACCAGGACGGTCGCAGCAGCCAGCTCACCGCGCCGAATGGTCCGTCGCAGCAGCGGGTGATCCGGCAGGCGTTGGCGGGTGCGGGGTTGTCGGTCTCTGAGGTGGATGTGGTGGAGGCGCATGG
>NZ_JBEXGU010000110.1:0-31643 GCF_040607515.1 Streptosporangium sp. NPDC005286
GGCGCTCGTCCCCTCCCCCCGGCGCCGCTTGGGGTTTTTTTCGCGGTTCCCCCCCCACGGCGAGAAGCCGCGAAACACACCTCAGCGGCCCTCCGCTCCCGAACATGTCCCCAGCCGCCAGGTAGCGGAATGAGAGATCACGATTGCGGTTCGTGATCGTTCCGGAGCGGTGAATGTGGCTGGTTGGGTGGGGCTTCTGCTTGATCGTGTTCGTGTCGGAGAGGTCGGGTGGAGGGCGGGTTCGGGTGCGTCGGGAGTGGGAGCCGGAAGAGCTGATCGCGGCGTGGACGCTGCTGGACGGCGACTGGGAGCTGGTGGGGAACAAGACGGGGCGACCCGTCTGGGGTTCGGCCTGATGCTGAAGTTCTTCGAGCAGGAGGGCCGGTTCCCGCGACACGTGGGTGAGCTGCCCAAGGCCGCGGTGGACTACGTTGCCGGCCAGGTGAAGGTCGACCCGGCGTTGCTGGCGGAGTACGACTGGTCGGGCCGGTCGATCGAGCGGCACCGGGCCCAGGTGCGGGACGCGCTGGGGTTCCGGGAGTCGACCCGGGCGGATGAGGACGTGCTGGCCGAGTGGCTGGCGGACACGATCTGCCCGATGGTGTTCACGGACGAAGGGCTGCGAGCGGCACTGCTGGCCCGCTGCCGGACCTTGAAGATCGAGCCGCCGGGCAGGGTAGAGCGGATCGTGGGTGCGGGCAGGGCGCGGTTTGAGCGGGAGTTCTGCCTGCATGTGCTGAACGGGTTGTCGGCGGACTCGGCGCGGTCGCTGTGGGAACTGGCCACAGGTGAGGACGGGTTCCTGCTGGAACTGAAGTCCGACCCCGGGCGGCTGGGGCTGGAGACGCTACTGGAGGAGATCGTCAAGCTGCGGCGGGCCAAGGCTCTGGGGCTGGCGGTGGATCTGTTCGGCGGGTATTCAGATCGGCTGGTGGCTTCTTGGCGTGCGCGGGCGATGGCCTCGCATCCGTCGGACTTCGCGGTGAATCAGCCGCCGGTCCGGTTGACGTTGGTAGCCGCGTTGGCGTGGTCGCGGACGACGGAGATCACCGATGCGCTGGTCGATCTGTTCATCGGCTTGGTGTCGAAGATCAACACTCCGGCGGAGCGGAAGGTCGAGAAGGCGATCGAGGCCGAGGCCAAGAAGGTGCACCGCAAGACCGAGAAGCTGTTCTCGATCGCCGAGGCGTCGCTGCGGGCTCCGGAGGGCACGGTCCGGCAGGTGGTGTTCCCGGCGGTGCCGGGAGGGGAGGCGAGGCTGCAGGCGCTGGTGGCCGAGGCGAAGGCGGACGCCAGGGCCTACAAGGCCCGCGTACGGACGGTGCTGACCAGCTCCTACACCTCCTACTACCGGCGGATGCTGCCCAAGCTGCTGGCCGCGATCGAGTTCAAGTGCAACAACACCGCCTACCGGCCGGTGATGGACGCCGTGGACCTGCTGCAGCGCTACGCCGACATCCCGAACGCCACCCGCCACTACGACGCTGGCGAGAACGTCCCCATCCAAGGAGTGGTGCCGGACGGCTGGCTGGAAGCGGTCGTCGACGACAACGGAGTCATCGAACGGGCCTCCTACGAGCTGTGCGTGATCGTGTCGCTGAAGGACGCACTGCGCCGCCGCGAGATCTACGTCGCCGGCGCCCGCCGCTGGCGCAACCCCGAGGAGGACCTGCCGGCCGACTTCGAGGACAACCGCGACGTCCACTACGAGAACCTGCGCCAACCGCTGGACAGCAGCGTGTTCATCGCCACGTTGAAGGAGGCGATGCGCGCCTCGATGGCGGCATGCGGCCAGGCGGTCAACAGGAACAAGTCCGGCGGCACGAAGGCGAAGACGCACCGCGGCGAGCCGCGCTGGCACATCCCCGACCTGGGCAAGCTGAAGGTCCCGGAGAACCTGAGGGCGCTGCACACCGAGATCGCCGCCCGCTGGGGGATCATCGACCTGCTGGACTTCTTGAAGGAGTCGGACTTCGTCACCGACTTCACCGACGCGTTCACCACGGTCGCAACTAGGGAGGCGACCCCGCGAGGGGTGATCCGCAAACGGCTGCTGCTGGTGCTGTACGCGCTCGGCACGAACGTGGGGATCAAGCGGGTCGCCGACGGCGGCCGTCACGGCGAGACCGAGGCAGGACGCCCTGGCCGGGTAGTAGGTCGGCCAGGGCGGTTCGCACGGCCGCCCGGCTCACCCCATGAGCCCGTGCCAGGGCCGCGATCGAGGTGCCCTCGTGGAAGGCCGCCCGCACGTCCTCGCGCCGGTCACCGTCCAGCGCGGGCGGCCGGCCGCGGTAGCGTCCTTCGGCCTCGGCGGCGGCGATCCCCTCGACGGTGAGCTCGTTCTGGATGTCACGTTGGAACTGGCCGACTGCGGTGATCACGTTGATGATGACGGCGGTGGTGGCGTCGTTGGCGGCGAGGTCGTGGAAGTTCGACAGCGGTCCGGACAGGACGCGCAGGGCGACGCCGCGGGCTTGGCACCAGTTGCGGACGGCGTGGATGTCGAGCAGGTCGCGGCAGAGCCGGAACAGCTCCGAGACCGTCAGGGTGTCGCCGGGGTGCGCCTTGGCGGCGATCTTGCCGAACGCGGGCCGGTCGAGAGCGGGGATCTTGGAGGTGGTGGCGGGGTCCTCGAAGAGGAGGACGCCGTCGGCAGGCCGGAATCCCTCGGCGACGCCTTCGGTGCGCACAAGAAGGCTGGCCTCGGTGAGGATGTGGCGCTGCCGCAGCAGGGACTGGGTCGCGGTGGAGACGCGGGAGTAGACGATCTGCACCGGGCTCTCCTCGGGAAGGGTTGGAGCCCCGATTTTCCTGTCGGAAAATCCTGTCGTCAATTCGGGTGCGGAACCGGCCATCCGACGTCACGGTTCGTCACTCGATGTCCGGTTTTCGAGAGGGCTTGCGGGGCCCAATCAGAGGGTGTCGTTAAATCTTCTAATACCGACATCCCAGTGAAGGCCCCTCTGTCACCGGTGCCCTACCGTGGGACCACACTACGGTCAGACGCGTACCGCCGTTCGCCGCCGCTCCGAGCGCCCACGCCGGCCCTGGGCACAGTCGGCCACGGTCCTCCGGGGCCCGCGCAGAAGCACAGAAGACCTTTCGTCCGGCCCTGTCCTCGCCGGCGGGAAGCGTGGGATACGGCCGGGCTGGAGTCGACGGTGCCGAAGAAGCAGAGACCCGTCGCCGGCGCGACAGGTTGCGGGATGCATCGGCAGGGCGCCCGGGTCAGCCGCCGCTGTGCGCGGGGTTTGATCGGGATCTGTGGGCGCTACCGCAGTTGGTCGCGGCGGCGGGTCAGGTAGGCGGTCTCGGCGGTGTTGCCCGCCAGTTCGATGGCTTTGTCGTAGGCCGCGCGTGACTGCTGGCTGTGGCCCTGCCGGCGCAGCAGGTCGGCGCGGGTGGCGTGGTAGGCGTGATACCCGGCCAGCTTGTCCTCAAGGCGGTCGACGGCCGCCAATGCCACCCGCGGGCCGTCGAGTTCGGCGACCGCGATGGCCCGGTTGAGGGCGATGATCGGCGAGGGGTCGAGGCGGACGAGCTGGTCGTAGAGGGCGAGGACCTGTGACCAGTCGGTGTCGCGTACGTCGCGGGCGGAGGTGTGCACGGCGTTGATCGCGGAGAGGATCTGGTAGCGGCCCGGAGCCGCCCCGGTGGCGGCAGCGGCGAGGCGCTCGCGCACCAGCCGGTGGCCCTCGGCGATCAGGCCTGTGTCCCAGGCCCCACGGTCCTGCTCGGCCAGGGGGACCAGTTCGCCGCTGGCCGAGACCCGGGCGGTGCGGCGGGCCTCGGTGAGGAGCATCAGCGCCAGCAGCCCGGCCACCTCGCCGTCGCCCGGCATGAGGGCACGGATCAGGCGGGTGAGCCGGATCGCCTCGGCGGTCAAGCCGTGACGTAGGGGATCGGTGTCGGGCCCGGTCGCCAGGTAGCCTTCGTTGAACACCAGGTACAGCACGGCGAGTACGCCAGACACGCGTGCCGGCAGATCCTCCACGGCCGGTACCCGGTAGGGGATGCGGGCCGCCTTGATCTTGGCCTTCGCGCGGGTGATCCGCCGCTCCATGGCGGTCTCGGCCACCAGGTAGGCGCGGGCGATCTCGGGCACGGTCAGACCGCCGACCATGCGCAGCGTCAGCGCTACGCGGGTCTGCATCGCCAGCGCCGGGTGACAGCAGGTGAAGATCAGTCGGAGCCGGTCGTCGTCGATGGCGCCGACGGGCTCGGGCGGGTCGTCGTCGTACACCATCTGAGCCTCCTTGTGCTTGTCGTCGCGCTTGTTCTCGCGGCGGATCCGGTCGATGGCCTTGCGGTTGGCGGTGGTGGTCAGCCAGGCGCCGGGGTTGGGGGGTATACCGTCGGCCGGCCACCGCTCGACGGCGGCCGCGAACGCCTCGGCCGCCGCCTCCTCGGCGATGTCGAGGTCACCGAAACGCCTGGTGAGGGCGGCCACCACCCGCGCCCACTCGTCGTGGTGGGCCCGGGTGATCGCCTCCCCGACGTCGCTCACAGGAACGGCCGCACCTCGATCTTCCGATCGCAGACCTTCGACGCCTCGGCGGCGAGCTTGAGCGCCACATCCAGATCAGGGGCCTCCCACACCCAGACGCCGGCGAGGTACTCCTTCGACTCCACGAAAGGCCCGTCGCTGAACACCGCCTGCTCGCCCCGGTTGTCGATGACCGTGGCCGCGTCGGTGTCCGCGAGTCCGCCCGAGAAGACCCAGTAGCCCTCGGCGATCAGTCGTTCGTTGAATGCGCTGATGGCAGGCTGCCTGTCCGTGCTGCCGGGATTACTCTTGTCATCGATCACGGAAACCAGGTACTGCATCTGAAGATCATCTCCTGTGGTGTCAAGACAGCGTGGTTCGGTGGGCAGGGACTTCAAGCCGTTGCATACTGCGGGTGCCCGGCCGGCCGGTAGACCTGGATCGTCACACCCTTCGAGTCGACCCGCGACTCGACCAGCTCGAGCGCAAGATCCGGACCGGACTCCGGGAACAGTCTCGCGCCCTGGCCGACGATCACCGGGATCACGATCAGAGTCATCTCGTCGACCAGATCGTTCTCCAGCAGCCACCGGATGAGGGCGCCACTGCCGTGCACCTGCAGCTCACCGCCGGGCTTGGCCTTCAGGTCACTGATGGCCGCCGCGAGGTCACCGCGGAGAACGGTCGTGTCCTCCCAATCCGGCGCGGTGAGCGTGGTCGAGGCAACGTACTTGTGGGCCTCGTCCAAGGCCACGCCGATGGGATGTGCGCGCATCTGGTCGATTGATCCCCAGAAGCCGGCGAACAGCTCGTAGGTGCGCCGGCCGAACAGGAACGCCTCCGCGCGCTGGTAGGTCTGCGCGATGAACGCCCTGGTCCCGTCGTCGCCCTTCCCCAGGGCCCATCCGCCGCGCTCGAACCCCGTCGGGTGGTCGTCCGTCGGGGCGCCGTTGTTCTGCATCACTCCATCGACGGAGATCTGGGTCATGGTCGTCAGCTTCATGATCGCGGTTCCTTTCGCCTTGGCGCCGCCCCCTTGCGGGCGGCCTCACCCCTGCTACGAACACCACCGCCCCGATCCGACACCGCCTCCCGGATTTCTTTGAAGAATTTTCCGGGACGCCGGTCGTCAGCGATCCGACTGCACGACGGCTTCGCGGCGACTGCGCTCCACATCCTTGATCGCGCCCAGTGCGGACGAGCTCTTGGACCAGATCGATCGCGAAGATCCTGACCAGTGGTTAGCGGGCGTCGAACGGCTCGTGGCGTGAGGGCAACCTCGCCAGTGGCGTAGCCGCACGCAAGGCCACCAACGCCGGCCAGACCATCCGCCCGCGGCCAAAGCCAGTCCGCCTCCATGCCCCGCTCACGCTGCACCACGCCGCACCACAACAGAGCGCCGCCTTGGCCGACCACGCCGCCGGACCGGCCGTCCGCAAGGCGCACCGGGTGTACGCCGCCCGCTCGCCGCCGTCGATCAGCCACTGCCACCAGGCAACTGACCAACACCCCAGCCAGCGCCAGGCCCGGCTACTCGTCTTCGCCGTCATCAAGGTCGCGCAGTTCACGAACGACCGGTCGCCCCCGCGGCCCCTGCCCCTGCCCCTGCCCCTGCCCCTGCCAGTGCCAGTGCCAGTGCCAGTGCCAGTTTGGCGCCCCTAGATGATCAATTCCAAGGGGTCAGTGGCTTCGTATGCGGTGAGCGAGCGCATGACGGGTTGGCGGTTTAGTCGCTGCGCGGGGCTGTGGCGGGCGGATCGGTTACCGCTTGAGGAGTTCGGCCAGCATGGCACTGGTCGCTTGGTCAGCCGGTAGGAACGCCTCAAGTCGTAGTTCGGCGATGGTGACGTCGATAGCGGTGCCGAAATGGGTGAGCGTGGTGATGAGCGTTAGCTCCCTGCCGTCGGCTGGATCATGTGCCCGGAGGCGCAGCGGTACGGCGAAGCCGAGGTGGTGCGGTGACCCGCGCGGACGTGGTGGTGCCAGGTCGGTGAGTTCGGAGGCCAGGCGTTGGAGTTGGTCGTCTGGGTTGCGCACGCTCTCGGCCTGGATGCGGTCGATGATGTGCCACGCCCACTCGTCGAGGTTGACGATGCGTGGCGCGAGGCCCTGCGGATGCAGCAACACCCGGGGAACGCTCACCGGCGGTACGAGCAGATGCGGAGCCACACCGGCGGTGAGGGCGTGGAAGGCGGTGTTGGCCGAGGCGAGGTCACCGTGCCGGTCGACGACCACCGCCGGGTACGGCAGGTGGCCGTGCAGGATTCGTTCGAGGGCGGTGCGAATCGGTTCGAGTTGGGGGTCGTCCAGGCGGGTCTGCGGGTAGACCGGTGCGAATCCGGCTGCAAGGAGCAGTTCATTGCGCTCGCGGATCGGCACCTCCAGGGATTCGGCCAGCCGGATGATCATTGATCGGCCGGGGGTCGACCGTCCGCTCTCGATGAAGCTGACGTGCCGCTGCGTGGTTCCGGCACGCATGGCCAGTTCCAGCTGGCTGACGCGCCGCCGAGCGCGCCACTCACGCAACGCTCCGGCGAGCCCGCCTCTGGTCGATTCGCTGATCACCCCTCTTGTGTAACCCGATCGGCCGCTGATCCGCGATTCCCTGCGAGGAATTGCCGCGCGACGGCCGGCGCAGCAAGGTCGTTGCCGCACGCCGACCATTCGCAACCGAGGGGATCAACCATGGCTGACATTGACATCCACGACCTCACCGACCGCTACGTTGCCGTATGGAACGAACCCGATGCGGAGCGCCGCCGCGCCGCGATTCGCGAGCTGTGGTCCGCCGATGCGGTCCATGTGCTGCAGCCTCCCAAGGAGATCCTGCAGACCGCTGAAGGGCTGGGCTTCAACCGTCTCCTTTTGGAGGCGCGCGGGCACCACGCGTTGGAGTTCCGGGTGACTCGCGCCTACGAGGAGTTCGTCGCGCCAGGCACCTTTGCCTTCCGGTCGCGCGGCAACACCGACCGGCTCCACGACGTTGTCAAGTTCAACTGGGAGATGGCACCCCGGGACGGGGGTGAGGTCGCCGGCGTCGGACTGGAGATCCTCATGCTCGGCCCCGACGGCCGCATCGTCAGCGACTACCAGTTCATCGAGGGATGACCGCGATGATGGCGATACGCCCATCGATGGTGCGCAGCTACCACGTCACCACCGGCGGCGGTATCGATGGCCTGTCGCTGCGCACGCACAAACCACGCACACCCAGGGAGGGGGAGGTCGCGGTCGCGGTCCACGCCACCTCACTCAGCTTCCGCGAACTTCTGGTGCTACGGGGGCAGTACGTGCTGCCCGTCAAACCGGACGTCATACCGGTCTCGGACGGTGCCGGCGAGGTCGTCGCCGTTGGGCCGGATGTCCGGCGGGTGCGCCCAGGCGACCGCGTCACCGCCGCACTGTTCCCGCGGTGGCTGGACGGCCCGTACGGTTCGCGCATTGGCCGTCGGCAGTCGCGCCCAGTTCATCTCAATGAACAACGTCATCACCGCGCATCGGCTCCGACCAGTCCTCGACCAGGTGTTCCCGTTCGAAGAAGCCGTGGCAGCGTACGGGTACTACGAATCGGCCAGCCCGTTCGGAAAGGTGATCATCAAGATCAGATAGCCGGTGAGCATGCGTGGTTGGGGGAATCCCGCGCACGCTCGGTCATTGGCAGACCAGTACGCGTCGTGCGAGCTGGGTGATCTATCCCAAGGGGTGCCTGCGGAGACGAGAATGAGGGTGTCGAAGATCGTTTTGTGACCAACAACCTAGACACCCTCGCGACCGCAATCTACGCGACGACGGATGACCTGCTGAAGGAGCATCCCGGCCTGGCGCCTCGGCGTCCGCAGGTCGGGATCGCTCCCCGCCTGAGCGATGCCGAACTGGTCACGCTCGCGATGATGCAGGCCGTGCTCGGCTTCACCTCCGAGGCCAAGTGGCTCCGCCACGCCCGCGCCCACCTGCGACACCTCTTTCCCTACCTGCCGCAGCAGCCCGGCTACAACAAGCGGCTACGCAAAGCCGCCGACCTCATGCGCCGGATCACCCGCATCCTGGCCGTCAGCACCTCGGTATGGAGCGACGACGTATGGGTCGTGGACTCCACCCCGGTCGAGTGCGGACGCTCCCGGGAGACCGTCAAACGCTCCGACCTGGCCGGATGGGCCCAATACGGCTACTGCGCCAGCCACAGCCGATTCTTCTGGGGCCTGCGCCTGCACCTGGTGTGTACCCTCCACGGCCTGCCCATCGCCTTCGCCTTGACCGGAGCGAAAGCCGACGAACGCGAAACCCTCCTTGACCTCCTCGCCGCCGAACGCGACCTCCTCCACAGCCGCCCCGGACAGACGCTGATCGGTGACAAGAACTACTTCGGCTGGGCCTTCGAACACGAACTCGCCGAGCACGGCGTCAAGTTGCTCAGGCCAGCCCGCAAAGGCGAACACGAGCGGCCAGGAGCCCACCTGTTCACACCCCTGCGACAGGTCATCGAGTCGATCAACGAAACGTTCAAGGGACAGCTCGACCTCGAACTGCACTGCGGACGCACACCTGGCGGCGTCATCGCACGCGTCATGTAACGCATACTCGCGCTGACCGCCGCAATCTGGCACAACGACGCCACCGGACAACCGTCCTACGCCTACGATCACTGACCCCTTGGAATAGGTCATCTAGAAGGCCTGTCGCCTCGGGGCCCACGCCGAGACCGCCCGGATCAAGAGCGAAGCATGCAGAGCAACTACCTGACGGCTGGGGACACGCTCGGGAGCGGAGGGCCTCAGCGGGGCGGTCGCGCGGCCGCGACCAGCCCCGTCTCGTAGGCGACGATGACGAGCTGGGCCCGGTCGCGCGCGCCGAGCTTGCCGAGCAGCCGGCCCACGTGCGTCTTCACGGTCGCCAGGCTCAGGGTCAGGTGCTCGGCGATCTCGGCGTTGGACAGCCCCCGGGCGATGAGCGCCAGAACGTCGCGCTCCCGTCCGGTGATCCCCTCGAGCTCGCGGGCCACCGGGCGCGCCGGTTCCGGGAGCCGGGAGAACTCGGCGATGAGCCGGCGCGTCACCGTCGGGGCGAGCAACGCCTCGCCGGAGGCGACCACCCGGATCGCGGCCAGCAGATCGCCCGGCGGGGTGTCCTTCAGCAGGAAGCCGCTGGCCCCGGCGCGTAGCGCCGCGTAGACGTACTCGTCCAGGTCGAACGTGGTGAGCATGAGCACACGCACCCCTAGGACGCCCGTGGGGCCGCAGATGCGCCGGGTCGCCTCGATGCCGTCCATCTCCGGCATCCGCACGTCCATGAGCACCACGTCCGGCGACTCGTCGCGGGCCAGTTCCACCGCCTCGGCACCTGTCCCGGCCTCGCCGACCGTCACCAGATCGGGGGCGCTGTCCACCAGCAGCCGGAAACTTCCGCGCAGCAGCGCCTGGTCGTCCACGACGAGCACCCGGATCACGGCGCCTCCCCGTACGGCATGCGCGCCGAGATCCCGAACCCGCCCTCGGGACGGCGCCCGGCTGTGAGACTCCCGCCGTACACGGCCACCCTCTCGCGCATCCCGATCAATCCGTGCCCCGGACCGCCGGGCAGCACCCGCTCACCGGGCCCGTCGTCGGCGACCTCGACCCTGACCTCGCCCGCCGACGCCTCGACCGAGACCCGGCACCGGGCGGGGGCGGCGTGCCTGACGACGTTGGTCAGCGCCTCCTGGACGATCCGGTACACCGACAGCTCCACTCCCTCCGGCAGGCCGGTCGCCCGGACGTCCAGTTCGACGCGGACCCCGGCCATCGCCGCCTGCCCGGCCAGCACGGAGAGGTCCGTCAGACCGGGGGAGGGGGTGAGGTCGGGTGGTGCGTCGAGATCGGAGCGGAGCACGCCCAGCAGCCGGCGCATCTCGGTCAGCGCGCCCCGGCTCGTGACCTCGATGACGCGCAGCGCGTCCGCGGCCTCCTCGGGCCGCGCCGCGGCGACGTGGTTGGCGATGCCCGCCTTGACGGCGATCAGGCTCATGCTGTGCGCCACCACGTCGTGCAGCTCACGGGCGATCCGCAGCCGTTCCTCGGTGACCGCCCGGTCGGCGAGTTGCTCGGCCGACCGCACCGCGTGCGCCCGGCGCTCGCGCACGGCACGACCGGCGATCCAGGCGCCACCCATGAAGGCCACTCCTGCCAGCAGCACCCCGGCGATGTTCGCCGCCCGGCTGGGGCCACCCGCCACCGACAGCAGCAGGACGGCCACCGCGCTGCAGGCGCCGATCGCGAGCGTGGGCTCCCCGCGCGGCCGGGGCAGGGTGAGCGCCACCATGTAGATCGCGAAGGCCGCCGCCGCGAACCTGTCGTGCGCCAGGCCGAGAAGGACGGACGCCAGCGACATCGCGAGGACGGCGCAGAAGACGGTGAGCGGCCACAGCCGCCGCACCGCGAGCGGCAGGGCCACCCCGGCCAGGACCAGGTACTCCGCCCAGGCGGGCACCGCGGGATCCGGGCTTCCGGCCGCGAACAACAGGAGCGCGACCGCGTATCCGGCCGCCGCCACGGCATCGAGGCGGACGAGCCGGTCATGGCTCCAGCGGCTCAGGAAGAGTGAGTCGTCCACGCTGGAACGGTATCCGCCGGGGTCGTGTCCTCGCCTCCACCTCAAGGAGGTCATCCCCGGGGCCCACCTTCGCGCGCCGTGGCCGCCGTCGTCGGACCCGGGGCTGAGCGTGAGGTGCCCGCCGTAGGCCGACGCGGGCGCGGCCCGCCCCGCGAGAGCCTCGACGACATGATCGAAATCGTGAGGCTGACCAAACGCCACGGCGACAAAGCCGTGCTGGACGGGCTGTCGTTCCAGGTGAAACCGGGTCTGGTCACCGGTTTCCTCGGCCCCAACGGCGCGGGCAAGTCGACCACCATGCGCGTCCTGCTCGGCCTGGACGCCCCCACCTCGGGCCACGGGCTCGTCAACGGGCGCCGCTACGCCACGATGCGGTACCCGATGCGCGAGGTCGGCGCGCTGCTCGACGCGAACGCGGTGCACGGCGGCCGCAGCGCGCTCGACCACCTGCGCTGCCTGGCGCGTGGCAACCGGATAGGGCTCTCCAGGGTGACGGACGTCCTGGAGCAGGTCGGCCTGGCCGGAGTCGCCCGCAGGCGGGTCGGTGGCTTCTCCCTCGGCATGCGTCAGCGGCTGGGGATCGCGGCGGCGCTGCTCGGCGACCCGGGGGTGCTGATGTTCGACGAGCCGGTCAACGGGCTCGATCCGGAGGGCGTGCGGTGGATCCGCCATCTGATGCGCTCGCTGGCCGCAGAGGGACGCACCGTGCTGCTCTCCAGCCACCTGATGAGCGAGATGGAGCTCACCGCCGATCGCCTCGTGATCATCGGCCGCGGCAGGCTGGTCACCGAGACCACGGTCGGAGAACTGGCCGCCCGCCATGACCGGGGCGTGCTGGTGCGCTCCCCCCGGGCCGCCGAGCTCACCGGAGTACTGGAGGCCGCCGGGGCGACGATCGAGACGGAGCCGGGAGGGGGAGTGGTCGTCAGGGGACTGGACGTCGCGGCGATCGGTGACCTGGCCGCGGGGAGCGGCCTCGCCGTGCACGAGGTCACCCCGCGCAGTGCCTCCCTGGAGGAGGCCTACATGGAGCTGACCGCTGACAGCGTCGAGCACCGGGCGGGCGGGCGATGAGCGGTCTGTCGCGGCGCGAGGGACCAGGTGGCCTGATGGCTGTCGACGTGCCGGCCGCGGAGTGGCTGAAGCTCCGCACGGTCCGCTCCACCTGGTACGTCCTGGCGGTCGTCGCGGTCTTCGTCGTGCTCGCGGCCGTGTTCACCCTGTACGTGGGCAGCCTCTGGGACGGGTTGCCGCCCGAGGGGCGGCTCACCCTGCGCGCGGCGCGTCCCGAGCAGATCATCCTGATGCCGGTGCAGATCTGCATGGCCGTGCTCGGCGTTCTCTCGTTCACCTCCGAGTACGCCACCGGCATGGCCCGCACCAGCTTCACGGTGCTGCCGCAGCGGGGAGTCGTGCTGGCGTCCAGAGCCGCGGTCGTGGCCGCCGTCGCGTTCACGGTGGGGCAGGCGAGCGGTTTCATCACCTTCTTCGTCAGCCGGTTGATCATCGGTGACCGCCCGATCCCGGACTTCGCCGCGCCACTGTCGCAGGAGTTTCCGAAGATCTTCGCCGGGGGGCTGTCGGTGGTGGTGCTCGCCATGATCGGGCTCGGCGTGGGCGCCGTCCTGCGCTCCACCGCGGGGGCGATCACCGCCGTCGTCGTGTACCTGTACGTGTTCCCGAGGTTCGCGCTCCTGCTGCCCGATCCATGGAACGCCAGGATCGGCTCGGTGCTGCTGGAGGACCTGACCGCCCAGGCCACGGGTGAGCCGCCGGTGGCGGTCGGGCTGGGCGACGCGGCCGCCGGGATCGGACTGTCGCCGCCCGCGGCGCTGGCGGTGATGTTCCTGTACGTCGTCGTCGCGCTCGCCGCGGCCGCCGTCACGCTCGCTCGCCGGGACGTGTGATCCTTCCGGATGCCGGGCCTGCGGCTTACTTTGTAAAGGCGGTGGCTTCCCACAGCAGAATCGAACAGCAACGCCGGGGGAGTCTCACCTAAGGGTGATCATCAGATGCCCGGCCAGACCCCTGCTCGCCGCTTCGACCATCTCCAGTACCTCGGCGAAACCCTCACGTTCACCGTAGTAGGGGTCGGGCACCTCGGAGCCCTCCGGGGCCGTGGGGTCGAAGGAGCGGAACAGGCGCACGTCCGCCCCCTTGGGGGCAAGGCGGCGCAGGGCGCTCAGGTTGCGGGTGTCCATGGCCAGCACCAGGTCGATCCGGCCGTACCAGTCACGCAGGAACTGCCGGGCCCGGTGCCGCGAGCCGTCGTAGCCGTGGGCGGCGAGCATCTCGGCGGCCCGCGGGTCCATCGGGTCGCCCTGATGCCAGCCGCCGGTGCCCGCGCTGTCGACCGTGACGCGATCTCCAAGGCCGTGCTCGTCGAGGGTCTTTCTCAGCACGACCTCGGCCATCGGCGACCGGCAGATATTTCCCATGCACACCACGCATATGCGATAACTCATGCCTACCAGGATGCCGTCTGCCGAGGGTGCGGCGACCGGGTGCGCGGGCTGTCGGGGAAGGGATCGTCGCCGAAGCGGACTCCGCGCCGGATCCGCCCGCGAAGCCTCGATGACCGCCGCCCTCCCGGACGGTTGCCCGCCGGCACGCGCCCGGTTCCGCGAATCGCCGGCGGTTTTCTCGGCGGAGGTGGAATCGATCACGTGCGAGCGATGTTCGACTGCCCTGTAGACATCGTCCATGAGGTGGAGGTTCCCGTGGGAAAACTGAGCGAAGACGCCAAGAACCTGCTCAAGCAGCCGATTCATGCCTGGGTGACCACCGTCAGGCCGGACGGTTCGCTGCACAGCACGGTCGTGTGGGTTGACGTCGACGGAGACGATGTCGTCTTCAACACGGCCGTGGGCCGGGCCAAGGAGCGTCACCTGCGCGAGGACCCGCGCGTGTCGGTGAGCGTCCTGGACCCCCAGAACGCCTACCACCTGGTCAGCGTCTCGGGGAAGGCCCGGCTGGAGCTGGAGGGCGCGGACGAGGTCATCGACGGCCTGGCGAACAAGTATCTCGGTGTGGAGTCCTATCCCTTCCGTAAGCCGGATGAGCAGCGCGTCACCGTGCGGATCACGCCCGATGACGTCATCTTCAACCCGGCGAGCTGAGCGGCGGCGAGTGGTCGCGGCGTGCCCGCGCCCACCCGCCGCACCGGTGCACGGCTGACCGTCGCCGGGTCTGGCCGCGATCCGCGGCCGGACCCGGCACCGGGCTAGCATGTCGCCCGGTGGAGCGGTAGAACGGCATCGGGAAGGGGTGGGTGATGTCTGACCTCGTCACCGTCGTCGGCATCGGAGCCGATGGCTGGGCCGGGCTCTCCCAGGAGGCGCGGCGCGAGCTGCACGCCGCCGAGGTCCTGATGGGGAGCGCTCGGCAGCTGGGGCTTCTCCCCGAGCCCAGCGCCGAGCGCGTCGTCTGGCCCTCCCCGCTGCTGCCCGCCCTGCCCCGGCTGATCGCCCCCCACCGGGGCCGCCGGGTGTGCGTGCTGGCCAGCGGCGATCCCATGTTCCACGGCATCGGCGCGACCCTGGTGCGGCTGCTCGGCGCCGACCGGGTCCGGATCCTGCCGCACCCGTCGTCGGTCTCCCTGGCCTGCGCCAGGCTCGGCTGGGCGGTCGACCGGGTCGAGGTGGTCAGCCTCGTGGCGCGTCCCGTCGAGGTGCTGCACCCCGCCGTCCAGGACGGCCGCCGGGTCCTGGTCCTCAGCGCCGACGGCCACACTCCGGCCGGGGTCGCCGGGTTGCTCGCCGCCCGAGGTTACGGCGCGAGCGCGATGACGGTCCTGGAAAGGCTGGGCGGCGCCGAGGAGCGGGTGATCTCCGGTACGGCCGGTCAGTGGTCCCTGCCGGTGGCCCACGCTCTCAACGTCGTCGCAGTGGAGTGCCGTGCCGATGCCGGGACCGTTCCGCTGCCCCGCCTGCCCGGCCTGCCGGACGAGGTGTTCGAGCACGACGGCCGGCTCACCGGGAGTGAGGTGCGCGCGGTCGTCCTGTCCCGGCTGGCGCCCACCCCGGGCGAGCTGCTGTGGGACATCGGTGCGGGGGCGGGCGGCATCGGTGTCGAGTGGATGCGTGCCCATCCGGAGAACCGGGCCGTCGCGGTGGAATCCCACCCCTCACGGGCGGCCGTGATCGCCCGTAACGCCGCGGCGCTGGGAGTTCCCGGTCTCGACGTGGTGACCGGTGCCGCCCCCGCCGCGCTCGCCGGGCTGAAGGCGCCGGGAGCCGTCTTCATCGGCGGTGGGGTGACCGTTCCCGGGGTGGTGGAGGGCTGCTGGGAGGCGCTGCGACCGGGCGGCCGGCTGGTGGCCGGCGCGGTGACCGTCGAGTCGGAGGCGGTTCTGGCCTCCTGGCAGGGGGAACTCGGTGGAGACCTGGTCCGGCTGGCGGTCAGCAGGACCGCCCCGGCCGGTGGCTTCACCGGCTGGCGGCCCATGGCGCCCGTCACGATCTGGACCGTGGTCAAGCCGCCGGTTCGGAAGAGCGCCCGCTGAGCGGCCCGGTCGGCACGGGTGCTCCCGGCGGTCCGGGTCTCGGCGCCCGCCGTGGCCGGGGGATCAGCCCAGGGCGTGGTCGAGGTTGAACGCGGCGCTGATCAGCGAGAGGTGGGTGAAGGCCTGCGGGAAGTTGCCGAGCTGCTCACCGGTCTGCCCGATCTCCTCGGCGTACAGGCCGAGGTGGTTGGCGTAGGTGAGCATCTTCTCGAACGCCAGCCGCGCCTCGTCCAGGCGCCCGGCGCGGGTGAGCGACTCGACGTACCAGAACGAGCAGATCGAGAACGTGCCGTCCTGCCCGTGTAGCCCGTCCGGGCTGACCGAGGGGTCGTAGCGGTAGACCAGCGCGTCCGACACCAGGTTCGCGCCGAGCGCGTCGAGGGTGGACAGCCACTTGGGGTCGGTGGGGGAGATGAACTTGGTCAGCGGCATCATCAGCACCGAGGCGTCGAGGACGTCGTCGTCGAAGTGCTGGACGAACGCCCGCAGCCGTTCCGACCAGCCGCGCCGCATGATCTGCCGGTAGATCGCGTCGCGGGCCAGCTGCCAGCGCTGCGTGTTGGCGGGCAGGCCGCGGTGGGCGGCCATCCGCATGGCCCGTTCGATCGCCACCCAGCACATCAGCCGCGAGTAGACGAAGTTCTTGCGCCCGCCGCGGGTCTCCCACACGCCCTCGTCCGGCCGGTCCCAGTTGTCGCAGACCCAGTCGACCAGGAGGTGGACCTCCTCCCACAGGTCACTGGAGATCGGCCGGTGCCACTTGTCGTAGAGGTAGACCGAGTCGAGGAGAGCGCCGTAGATGTCCAGCTGGAGCTGGTCCACGGCGGCGTTTCCGACGCGCACCGGGGCCGAGCCCTGGTAGCCCTCCAGGTGGGGCAGCTCGATCTCGGGCAGTTCGGTGCGCCCGTCGATGCCGTACATGATCTGCAACGGCCCGGAGGGACCGCCGCAGTCGTGGCTGACGTGCTTGGACAGGAAGTTCATGAACGCCTCGGCCTCCTCGCCGAAGCCCAGCCTGAGCAGCGCGTACACGCAGAACGCCGAGTCGCGGATCCAGACGTACCGGTAGTCCCAGTTGCGCTCCCCGCCGATCCGCTCGGGCAGGCTGGTCGTCGCGGCGGCCACGATCCCGCCGGTGGGCGCGTAGGTGAGGAGCTTCAGTGTGAGCGCGGAGCGGTGCACCATCTCCCGCCACCGGCCGCGGTAGCGCGACGCCGACAGCCAGCGGCGCCAGAACGCGACGGTGGCGGTGAACTGCTCCTCGGCCTCCTCGATCGGGCACGGGCGCGGGGCCAGGTCGTCGCTGAGCCTGTCGAGGGCGAACACCGCCCACTCGCCCTCGTTGAGCTTGAACTCCGAGCGTACGTCCTGACCGTCCGCCTCCAGGGTCGCGCTGGAGGCGAGGGTCAGGCGGAGCGACGGTGACTCGAAGATCGCCCGGCCGTCCCGCATGCTCAGGATGTGGGACTGCCTGCCGTAGTCGAACCTGGGAGCCACCCGTGCCCGGAACGGCAGTGATCCCCGTACGCATCTCACCCGCCGGATCAGCCGGTGCCGGTCGCACTCGCCGCAGTCGTCGACGACCGGCATGAAGTCCTGGATCTCGCCCACCCCGTCGGTCGCGGAGAACCGGGTGATCAGCACGTTGGTGTCCGGGAAGTAGAACTGCCTGGTTCTCGCGGGCACATCGGTGCCCAGCTCGAACGAGCCACCCCGGGCGGTGTCCAGTATCGAGCCGAACACGCTCGGCGCGTCGAAGCGCGGGCAGCAGTACCAGTCGATCGTGCCGCGGGTGTCCACCAGCGCCACGGTGCGCAGGTCACCGATCAACCCGTGGTCGGCGATGGGCGGGTATCCGGGGGCTCCCGCCGGGTCCTGAGGGCCGGGCCGTGCTGCTGTCATGTCGGCCCTCCCAGGTCGCGAGCCGGGTACCCTACGTCCTCAAGCTACGCGGCCCGGACACCTGTCCGGCTCCGCCTCGGGGCAAGGAGTCGGCAGGTTTTCGGGTACGGAACGGCAAAAGGCCCCGCGGGGCCTCTGCCGCTTCAGGCGCTCTCCGCGCGTCCCAGCCGCCAGTAGCCCATGAAGGCCACCGAGGAGCGGTCGATTCCCGCCTCCCGTACCAGGTGGCGGCGGAGCAGCTTGACCATCCCCGCCTCGCCCGCCAGCCAGGCGTACAGGCCGCCGGTCGTGGAGGAGTCAGGGACCTCCCAAAGGATCTCCGTGTCGACGTCGACGTCCTCCAGCGGGGCGGCGGCATCGGGGGCGGTGCCCGCCGGTGCGGCGAGCGCGCTCAGGGCGTCGCGGACGGCGGGAATGAGCAGGTCGCCGTGGCGGGCACCCCCGCGGGGCAGCCAGGTGACCCGCACACCCGGGCGGACATCGAGGGCGAGCGCGTCGGCGGCCTCGGGGACCTCCAGCAGCACCGTGGCGGGCACGGAACCGGAGAGCGACTCGGCGATCGTGGTGATGGCGGGCACGGCCGTCTCGTCCCCGGCCAGCAGCAGGTGCGTCGCCCCGGCGGGCGGCGCCCACTCCTGGCCGCCGGTGGGGCCGGGGTGGGCGGCGTTGGGGCCGACCACCACGACCCGGTCTCCGGGGGTCACATGGGTCGCCCACCGGGACGCGGGGCCGGTCTCACCGTGCAGGACGAAGTCGACGTCGAGCTCGCGTCGCTCCGGCCGGACGGCGCGGGCGGTGTAGGTGCGGATCGGGTTGCGCAGCTCCTGCGGGAGCGCACGCCACCGCTGGTACCAGTCGTCCCCGTCGCCCAGGGGGGTGAGGCTGCCGTCCGGCAGCGGGAGGATCACCTTGATCCGCTGGTCGAAGCCCTTGTCGGCGAAGCCCGCCAGGTCCTCACCGCCGAAGGTGACCCGGACGAAGCTCGGGCTGAGCCGTGCCGTCCGCAGAACCTCCACGTGGTGGCCCCGGTAGACCGGAACCCCCGCTGTCCGCTCCAGGGTCTGCTCGCCGCCCGCTGTCATCACGCCGCCTTTACTGGGAAGTGCCGTTTCCAGTAACTTAGCTTTGCCTAACCTTATTAATCAACCCGTGAGTGCGCGCTCACCGGCCCGGGAGGTCACGCGGCCCGGCGCGCCTCCGCCTCGGGCCGGGGTCTCGGGGGCGGAGATCTCGGGGGCAAGGCCGCTGACGGGCCGCGGGTGATCCGCGCGGTACGGCTCGTGCGCCCAGCCCGGTCTGCGCACCCGGAGCGTCTCCGGACTGCCGGCCCTGTCCTGTTCGGGCGCCCCGGCCAGGGAGAGCGAGGCCCCGGCCGGGGGCGCCCCACCGGTCCGCCGTTCCGCCCGCCGCCGAGGCTCCTGCCGCCCGTTCCTCCTGCGGTGCCGTCCCGCCGAGACGCGGGGACGCAGCCGGGACAGGACGAACGACGTGCCGAGGACGAAGGTCAGCAGCCCCGCGACCAAGGCGGTCTCCATGGAGACGGGGAGCGTACCCGAGGTGTCGGTCAGGGCGGTGGAGGCCGGGGCGAGTGCCGGGCGGACCTCGATCCGGCCGACCTGCTGCGGGGCGGTGTCGTTCTTTCCCGCCAGGTTCTCCTTGACCTTGCGCGGCAGGCCGTAGCCCACGACCTTGCTCTGGTCGCGCGTCTTGCGCTTCAGCCAGACCCGGTCGACGTTCCCCTCAATGGTGTGGATCGTTCCACCCTCGACGCTCTCGACGACACCGACGTGGTCGATCCCCTTGATGTCCTTGCCACCCGACCAGTCGAAGAAGACCAGGGCACCCGGCTCAGGTGTCCGCGACCAGGCGCCGTTCGTCTCGAACCAGCGGGCCTGCGACGGGGTCCAGGCGAACTGCCCGACGTACTGCTGTACGCCCGCCCGTTCCGCGGCCCAGGCGATGAACATCGCGCACCACGGGGCCGTCTCGTACTGCGGGTCCTGGACCACGTTGGCCGCGTACCACTCACCGAACTTGCTGTGCCGGCCGGGTCCCTCCCGGTACCCGATCTCGGGCCTGATGATTCTGAGCAGATCGTCACCGATCGGATCCATGGCCGTGAGCCACCCCGTCCACTCTCCTCCGCCCTTCCGCGAAGGGGGCGCCGTCCGATAGAGCTGGACTGTATTCGCAGAAAAACCGAGAAGTGAGGCTATTAGCGGAAAAAGCAGGCTTGCGGGGCTGTCGAATACCGGATTCGACAAAAGGGGTGAAACCCTGCCGTACAACCTTTAGCATCGTTCGGCGGCCGGGAGCGGACACCACGAGCGAGAGGCCGAGGCCACCCCCGGGAGCAGGGGGCACACCGGGAGCCGCCCGTGCCCATCGGGTCGAATAGCATGTGATCGCACATGCGCGGCATGCGCGGATGCCGACGCCGAGACCCGATCTCCCGGTCCGGCGAAAACACCGGACGCGAAGGCGGAATGGGTTTCCATGTTCGACGACAAGACACAGGAGACCCTCCGCCGCCTCCTGGACCTCGCCGAGCACCCCTCGACCCCACAGGCCGAGCGTGCCCTGGCCGTCGCGCGGGTCCGGGCTCTCATCATGGTGCCCGAGGGCGACGCCCGCCGGGCACCGGTCACTCCGGCGATGGAGGCCGGGATCCTCAGCCGGGTCAGGCCGCTCGCCCACCGGGTCGAGGAGGACCTGGTGAACGCGGTGCACGGGGACCTCTACGCCTTCAGCACCCGCTACCGGGTGATCGGCGAACTCGCCGAGGAGATCGCCCTGCTGCTTGAGCGCTGGAGCGCCGTCGTACCGCAGAAGCGCCACCGGCACGAGGAGGCCGTCAGGCTCGCGGCCTCGAAGCTCGTCTACCTGCTGGAGCGGCGCGATCTGTTCCGCAAGCCCAGGTGGGGCAACCGCCCGAGAGCCAGGTAGACCTCTCAGCGGTCCGGGCGGTCGGCGAGCAGGGGAAGCAGCGGGTTCCACGCCGTACCGTCCCGGGCGTCGCGCCGCCGCCGGGCGATGGCGCTCAACGCCTCGAGAACCACGCGGTTGGCCAGCGCGGCGGTGATGTCCGCGTGGTCGTAGGGCGGGCTGACCTCCACCACGTCGACTCCGACGACCGGCAACTCCAGGCAGATGCGCCGTACGGAGTCGAGGAGCTGGCGCGCGGTGATGCCGCCGGGCTCGGGCGTCCCGGTGCCCGGCGCGTGACCCGGGTCGCACACGTCGATGTCGACGGACAGGAAGACACCGTCGCACTCGTCGGTCGCGATGGCGAAGGCCTCGGTGAGGCACTCCGTCAGGCCGCGGTGCACGATCTCGGTCATCTCGTACGAGCGCATCGAGCGCTCCGCCATCCAGTCCAGCGTCTCCGGCGGCGGCCAGTAACCGCGCAGGCCGATCTGCAGGAACCGGTCGCCACGCAGCGCCCCCGACTCGATGAGCCTGCGCATCGGCTGCCCGTGCCCCCACAGCGAGCCGAACTCGATGTCGCCGGTGTCGGCGTGGGCATCGAAGTGGATCATCGAGATCCGGCCGTGCCCGAGGACGTTGGCCACGCCCTTGGCATCGGGGAAGGCGATCGAGTGGTCACCGCCCAGGACCACCGGGATGGCTCCGGCTCGGGCCACCTTCTCGACGGCGGCCTCCAGCGCGGACAGCGAGGCCAGAATGTCGCCGGGCGGCATCTCGACGTCACCGGCGTCCAGGACGCGCAGGTCGCGCAGCCCGTCGGTGCGCAGTGCCAGGCTGGGGCGCGCCCCGTCGTGCGGCAGGTAGTCGGTCATCCGGATCGCCTGCGGCCCGAAGCGCGCTCCCGGCCGGTGCGAGGTGCCGCCGTCGAACGGCGCCCCCACGATCACGACGTCGGCGCCCGCATAGCCGGCGGGGTCATCCAGTGAGCATCGGTCGACGCCGAGGAAGGTGATGTCGGGCCCGAACTGGGCCCCGTAGCGGTTCGTCAAGGCCTCTCCGGCACACGCGATGGGTGGTGGCCGTGGCCCAGGGAGACTTTCCGCCTCGGCGAGGCGTGACCTCGCGGGAGCCGGCGATTCTTCCCGGGGCCACGGCGTGTGAACTGGCAGATCCCGGCGTCCGGGGGGAAGGGGCAGCCGGTCACCGTCTTGATGAGGTGGGACCCGCCAGAGCTCTCCGTCGACGCGCCGTACGGGGGGTGTGACCCGCCGTGCGGCGGTATCGCACAACCGTGACGGTAAGCAGCTCTGCCCGGTCGCCTCAATGATGTTGCAGGATGTTGCGCGGGATTCGCCGTCGTACTCGGGGGCACGGGCCGTTCCCTCGATCCGCGAAACCCCGCGCAACCAGCCCTACCTGCCTGTCGGCTCGCCGACAGGGTCGTCGGCCTCGCTCTCCGGCGCGGTATCGTCACCGGCGCCCAACTCCTTACGCAACCGGTCGAGATCCATGCTGTGGCTGCTGTACTTCAGCTCGCGAGCAACCTTTGTCTGCTTCGCCTTGGCTCGGCCCCGTCCCATTGGCTGTACTCCCTCACGCAGGCCGTGCTCGGCCTCTCGTCACTGTCGCATCGCCGGCTGGCGCGCTCTGACGCCGCAGGTCAGCCCGCGGTAGCCGCACCAAGTATCCCGCTTGGCGGTCGATCCGTCATTGATCGGGCCCGACCGGCCGGGGACCTGTGGAAAACGGCTCCCGCCATCATAGCCAACGTCATTACGATTTGAAGAATTATGCAATTTGGCACATCATCAGGAAGGGTGTGCCGGTAAACCGGACGCCGGGGGATGACCTGATCCACGGGAGGTGGGGGGCGTGAGCGAGAGCGAGTTCGCGGCGGAGTTAAGGGCGCGCATAGCCGATGTCGACGGCGAGTTGGAGCTCATGCGCCGGGCCTCCGACGATCACGCGGTCGAGGTCCTGACCGGGCGCCTGGAGAACCTGCTGCGCATCGCCGCCCGGCACTGCGTCGATGTACGCCCCCCCGGTGGCGGGCCAGTCGCCGGGACCGCGTGATCATGCCGGTGCCACTGCACCAGGCCAAGGCCGAGCTCTTTCGCAACCTCGGCCATCCGGTCCGTGTCCGGGTGCTGGAGCTGCTGCAGGACGGCCCCCTGCCGGTGCGGGATCTGCTGAGCGCCATCGACGTCGAGGCGTCCAACCTCTCCCAGCAGCTGGCGGTGCTGCGCCGTGCCGGGCTGGTGACCGCCACCCGGGAGGGCGCCACCGTCGTGTACGCGCTCTCCACCCCGGATGTGGCCACCCTGATGTTCGCGGCGCGATCCATCCTGACCGAGCTGCTCGCCGAGCAGGGTGAGCTGCTGGCCGAACTGCGCGCCGAGGCTCGCGGGTGAGCACGCCCGCCGCCGCCGGGTTCCCGCCCCGAGCGGGCCGGAGCCCGGCGGCGCGAGGCCGGGCCGCCTCAGCCCGCCATGATCGTCTCGGGGTCGTGGTCGTAGAGCCAGGCGTTCTGCCGGAGCGGGTCGCCGCCGGCGAAGGCCGCGTCGCGCTCCAGCTGGGCGGGCCCGTCGGGCAGGTGGTTCTGCACCTCGCGGCCACGGCTCATCAGCTGCACCTGCGAGGCCCGGGGCCGGCGGATCTCCGCATAGCGGGCCAGCGCCTGCGCCACCGTCTCGCGGGTGGCGGCACGCAGGCAGCTCGCGAGGACCACTGCGTCCTCGACCGCCTGGGCGGCTCCCTGGCCGAGGAAGGGCAGCATCGAGTGGGCGGCGTCACCCAGCAGGGCCACCCGCCCGGATGTCCAGCGCTCCAGGGGAGTGCGGTCGTACAGGGCCCAGCGCCTGGTCTCGGTGGCCGAGGCGACCAGCTGCCTCAGCCGCGGGTCCCAGGTCTCGAACTCGCGCGCCAGGTCCTCGATCCGCCCCTCTGCGGTCCACGACTCGACACGCCACTCGCCGGCGGGCACGATCGCGACGATGTTGATCAGCTTTCTGTCCCTGATGGGGTAGTGGACGAAGTGACGGCCCGGGCCCAGCCAGAGCGTCTGCACCCGGCGTAGCGCCAGCTCCGGCGCGTGCTCGGCCTCGACCAGGCACCGGTAGGCGCACAGCCCGGAGAAACGCGGCGGCGCCTCCTCGACGACCGTGGGCCGTACCGCCGAGTGGATGCCGTCTGCGCCGATCACCCCGTCGGCGGTCACCGTCGTCTTCTCGCCCCGGCTGTCGGTGAAGACCAGCTCGACCTCGGAGCCGTCCTGGCGCAAGGTCTCCAGCCTCCGGCCGGCCCTGACCGCGTCCGAGGGCAGTGCCTCCAGCAGCATCTCGAGCAGGTCGGCCCGGTGCGCGACGTAGCAGTCGGCGCCGTACAGCCGGCGGCACTCCTCGCCCATCGGCTGGGAGAACAGCACCCGGCCGTCCTGCCAGCGCCGGAACTCCCAGGCGGCCTCCAGCGGCACGGCGAAGGACGCCAGCCGCTCGCCGAGCCCGGCCCGCGCCAGGGGACGGACCATGTTGGGGCCCACCACGATCCCGGCGCCGACCTCACGCAGCTCGGCGGTCTGCTCGTACACGACTGCCTCGACACCCGCCTGCCGCAGCAGCAGGGCGGCGGCCAGCCCGCCGAGGCCTCCGCCGATGATGGCGATTCTCACTCAGGGGTTCCTCTCCTCGAACGGCCTCTCATCCCGGCGCGCCGCGATATGGAAGCGCACCGGCCAAGACGCCTGCGACGTCGTTTCAGCTCTGCGGCCAGGCCACGATCGGGTTGCGCACCGAGCCCAGCCGGTCGATCTCCACCTCGACCACGTCACCGGGCCGCAGGAACCACGCCGGGGTGCGTGCGTGCCCCACCCCCGAGGGCGTGCCGGTCGCCACCAGGTCTCCGGGCAGCAGCGTCATCGTCCGGCTCAGGTGCGCCAGCACCTGCCCGACCGGGAAGATCATGTCCTTGGTGTCGCCGTCCTGGACGACCTCGCCATTGACCCGGGTCACCAGCCGGAGGCCGCCGGCCGGGTCGCCCACCTCGTCGGCGGTCACGACAGGCCCGATCGGCCCGCTGTGGTCGGAGTTCTTGCCGAGCGTCCACTGCGCGGTCAGCCGCTGTGCCCGCCGGGCGCTCAGGTCGTTGAAGACCGCGTAGCCGAACACCCCGGAGAGCGCGGTCTCCGGGTCCACGCACCGCATGGCCGTACCGACCACCGCGACCAGTTCGACCTCCCAGTCCAGGCCCGCCTCGTCCGGCGGCACCGGCACGGGCGTCCCGTCGACCGCGAGCGACGTCGTCCACCGTCCGAAGATCGTCGGTGTCTCCGGGGTGGAGAAACCGCCTTCTGCGGCGTGTTCTCGATAGTTCAACCCGACGCACAGCACCCGTGCGGAACCGGTCACCGCCGGAGCCAGGCTCAGTTCGCCCAACGCCAGCTCACCTGCCGGCTCACCCGCCGGCTCACCGGTGGTGAGCTCGCGCGCCCTGGCGGTCCAGCCGGGCAGGTCCTCGTAGAACTCGCTCACCTCGGCCAGCGGCACCACCTGGTCGGTGCCGGTCAGCACTCCCACCCGGACCTGACGACCATCCCGAAACCCGACAAATCTCATCGCTCACTCCCGACGTTCCCGGCAAGGGGAACCACCGCATCCTCGAACACCGCCACGGTGCCATCGGCTCACCCGGAGATCTTCGTACATTCCACCTCAATACGGTAATGGGGCAGGAGACACAGATGATCACGGTGGTGTGGAGATCCCGGTTCCGGCCGCGGGGGTGCCCAGGGGGAACCCGGGTGGGGCCGCCCGCCGCGGGCGCCTTCCCGCTCGTGCCCGGCACGCGGGATGAACACGTTCGCCCCGTCGAGGTTGGAACGCCTCCCTGGAGGAACTGTCGATGTATGGACGCACTCGCGCACGTCGACGCCTACTGGCGCGCGGCCAACTACCTGTCGGTCGGTCAGATCTACCTGCTGGCCAACCCCCTGCTGACCGAGCCGTTGCGACCCGAGCACATCAAGCCCAGGCTGCTGGGGCACTGGGGGACCACGCCGGGGCTGAACTTCTGCTTCGCCCACCTCAACCGGGTCATCACCGAACGCGACCAGGACATGATCTACGTCGCCGGTCCCGGCCACGGCGGTCCCGCGGCGGTGGCGCATGCCTGGCTGGAGGGCTCTTATACCGAGAAATATCCGAATGTGGGACAGGATGCTCAGGGGATGCAGCGGCTCTTCCGGCAGTTCTCCTTTCCCGGCGGCATACCCAGCCACGTCGCGCCCGAGACCCCGGGGTCGATCCACGAGGGCGGTGAGCTGGGCTATGCCCTGGCCCATGCCTACGGAGCCGCGTTCGACAACCCGGACCTGGTGGTGGCCTGCGTCATCGGTGACGGCGAGGCCGAGACCGGGCCGCTGGCGGGCAGCTGGCACTCCAACAAGTTCCTCGACCCCGCCTGTGACGGGGTGGTGCTGCCGATCCTGCACCTGAACGGTTACAAGATCGCCAACCCGGCCGTGCTGGCCCGGATCCCCGAGGAGGAACTGGTCAAGCTGATGGAGGGGTACGGCTACCGGCCGCACTTCGTCTCCGGCGACGACCCCGAGGTCATGCACGCGCTGATGGCCGAGACCCTGGAGCGGGTGTTCGACCAGATCGCCGACTACCGGCACGGACGGGCCAGCCGCCTGCCGATGATCGTCCTGCGGACGCCGAAGGGGTGGACGGGGCCGCGTGAGGTCGACGGCCTGCCGGTGGAGGGGACCTGGCGGGCGCATCAGGTGCCGTTGACCAGAGTGCGTGACAGTCCCGAGCATCTGGCGATGCTGGAGGAGTGGATGCGCTCCTACCGGCCGGAGGAGTTGTTCGACGGCCAGGGCCACCCGGTGGCGGAGGTCCTGGAGACGGTACCCGAGGGGCCGCTGCGGATGAGCGCCAATCCGCACGCCAACGGCGGTGAGCTGTTGCGGCCGCTGGCGCTGCCCGACTTCCGCGACTACGCGGTCGAGGTGAAGGCTCCCGCTCGCGTGTCGACGGAGCCCACCCGGGTGCTGGGGATGTTCCTGCGTGACGTGATCGCCGCCAACCCCGACAACTTCCGGTTGATGGGCCCCGACGAGACGGCGTCCAACCGGCTGTCGGCGGTCTTCGAGGTCACCGGCCGGGCCTGGGACGCCGAGACCCTGCCCACCGACGAGAACCTCGCCAGGGGCGGGCGGGTGATGGAGGTGCTCAGCGAGCACCTGTGCCAGGGCTGGCTGGAGGGGTACCTGCTGACCGGCCGTCATGGGCTGTTCAACTGCTACGAGGCGTTCATCCATATCGTCGACGCGATGTTCAACCAGCATGCCAAATGGCTGGAGGCCTGCCGGAAGATTCACTGGCGGCGGCCGATCGCGTCGTTGAACTACCTGCTGTCATCGCATGTGTGGCGCCAGGATCACAATGGTTTCTCCCATCAGGATCCGGGTTTCCTGGACGTGGTGATGAACAAGAAGGCCGAGGTGGTGCGGGTCTACCTGCCGCCGGACGCCAACACGCTGCTGTCGACGGCGGATCACTGCCTGCGCTCGCGTGACTACGTCAACGTGATCGTGGCGGGTAAGCAGCCGGTGCTGGACCTGCTGCCGATGGACGAGGCGATCGCGCACTGCACCCGGGGCCTGGGCATCCTGGAATGGGCCAGCAGTGATGCCGGCACCGAGCCGGACGTGGTGCTGGCGTGCGCGGGGGACGTGCCCACGCTGGAGACGCTGGCGGCGGCGGCCCTGGTGCGCGAGTACCTTCCCGAGCTGAAGGTGCGGGTGGTCAACGTGGTGGACCTGATGCGGCTGCAACCGCCGAGCGAGCATCCGCACGGCATGTCGGACGCGGAGTTCGACACGCTCTTCACCGCCGACAAGCCGGTCGTCTTCAACTTCCACGGCTATCCGTGGCTGATCCACCGGCTGACCTACCGGCGCCATGGCCATGACAACATCCATGTGCGCGGCTACAAGGAGGAGGGGACCACCACCACCCCGTTCGACATGACCATGCTCAACGACATCGACCGTTTCCACCTGGTCATGGATGTCATCGACCGGGTTCCCGGGCTGGCGGAGCGGTCGGCGCATCTGCGCCAGCACATGATGGACCGCCGGCTGAGCGCTCGCGCCTACACCCGTGAGTACGGCGAGGATCCCGCCGAGATCCGCGACTGGACCTGGCCGTACTGACCACGACCCCGCCCGTGCCCCGCCCGTGGAGGCCACGCCGGTTTCCCGGGCAGGTCGCACCCCCGGCGGAGAACCACCCAGTTTGGCCCCCACGGAGCGGGTAAGGAGGCATCGTCACAGCTCAAGCGATAGGGGAGGGGAAATGAAAGCTCTCACCTGGCATGGCAGGCGCGACGTACGGGTCGAGGAGGTTCCCGATCCGGCGCTCAAGGAACCGAACGACGCGATCATCAAGATCACCACCACCGCCATCTGCGGCTCCGACCTGCACCTGTACGAGGTCCTGGGGCCGTTCATGGGCGAGGGCGACATCCTGGGCCACGAGCCGATGGGCGTGGTGGAGGAGGTCGGCCCCGAGGTCACCGCCGTCAAACCGGGCGACAGGGTGGTCATCCCGTTCAACATCGCCTGCGGCCACTGCCACATGTGCCGCATGAGCCTCTTCGCCCAGTGCGAGACCACCCAGGTCCGCGACCAGGGCATGGGCGCGGCCCTGTTCGGCTACACCAGGCTGTACGGTGAGGTCCCCGGCGGGCAGGCCGAGTACCTGCGGGTCCCGCAGGCGCAGTTCGGCCCGATCAAGGTCCCCGAGGGGCCACCGGACGAGCGGTTCGTCTACCTGTCCGATGTGCTGCCCACCTCCTGGCAGGCGGTGTCGTACGCCGGCATTCCCGACGGCGGGAGCGTCACGGTCTTCGGGCTCGGACCGATCGGGCAGATGACCTGCCGGATCGCCAGGCACTTCGGCTACCGGGTCATCGGTGTCGACGGGGTGCAGGAGCGGCTCGCGATGGCCCGGGGGCACGGCGTCGAGGTGCTCGACGCGTCCGTGACCGGCGACATCCCCGGGGCGGTCAGGGATCTGACCGGCGGGCGCGGCACCGACTCCGTCGTCGACGCGGTCGGCATGGAGTCGCACGGCTCCCCGGTCGCCAAGTTCGCCCATACCGTCACCGGCCTGCTGCCCGACGCGATCGCCGCCCCGCTGATGGCCAACGCGGGGGTCGACCGGCTGGCCGCGTTCAACCAGGCCATCGACACGGTACGGCGCGGTGGCACGATCTCCGTCGTCGGCGTCTACGGCGGCATGGCCGACCCGCTGCCGATGCTGAGGATGTTCGACAAGGGCATCACGCTGCGGATGGGTCAGGCCCACGTCAAGCGCTGGATCGACGACCTGATGCCGCTGGTGACCGATGACGCCGATCCGCTCGGGGTCATGGACCTGGCCACCCACCGGCTCCCGCTCGACCAGGCCCCCTACGGCTACGAGATCTTCCAGAAGAAGCGGGACGGGGCCATCAAGATCCTGCTCAACCCCTGACGAGGACGGCCGAGGGAGCGCTGAGAACACGGACGTGCCCCGGTCCCCCTGGGGGGATCGGGGCACGCGTGCCGGATTTACGGCGGATGGTCAGTGAGGCTGTTCGGTGACGAGAAACGCGACGCCGCCACCCTCGTCGACGTCGGCGTCCAGGGACTTGTCGTCCAGCATGTCCACGACCTGCGGGTCGAGGAAGATCCGTGCTCCCGCCGACTCCACCACCTTGTCGGCGGACTCGGGGTGTTCGGCGATCGACAGCATGAGCGATCCGGTGCCGTCGCTCTGGGACGAGATGCGGACCCCGGTATCGGGAGAGTCCGTCACCTGCGAGCTGAGATCCCGGATTACCTGGGCTGCGGTGTCCGTCAATGTGAGCATTGCTACTCCTTGTCGGTATCGGCACTTGGATTCTTCGCCCTTGCCCGCTCTCATCCAGCCCAACCATCCACCCGGAGTTTCTCGTGGCCGCCGCGTCCAGGTCGGGCCGGCGGATCAGCCCTTCCGGCCGAGCCGCTCGACGTGTTCGGCTTCGGCCGCCTTGCGTGCGGCGATCAGAATGGGGTCCCACGCGGGGGCGAACGGGGGAGCGTACGACAGGTCGAGCCCGGTGATCTCCTCTGCGGTCATCTCGTGCCAGACGGCGATGGCCAGGGCGTCGATGCGCTTGGCCGCGCCCTCCTGGCCGACGATCTGGGCCCCCAGCAGCCGGCGGCCCAGACGCCCTCTCCCAGCCGAGGTCGCCTCCCTCGTCGCGTACGGCCACCGCGCGCCGGTCGAGGTCGATCACCACCAGTCGTTCCGCCATCGTCTCCCTCTCGTGGACCGTCGATGCCACGGCTTCCACGGTGTGGAGTGCCCAAACGGCCATCTCGTCACGCCGTGCCCGCGCGTTCCTTCGAGTGTCCACGCGGGGGCCGGGCACCGCTGCCACCGGCCCGGGCCCTCCTCCCGGCGCCCCGGACGGTACGGCTTCGAACAACCGCTTTCTGAAAGTTTCGACAAGAAAATGACGTCATCAAGCATCTTCTTGCAGCTGGATGACTCCATCCCGCGCTGTCTCGGCATACTCGCAGGTCAGACGGATTTCTTGGTTGCGGCGAGGTGTTACGGCGAGATGACCGACCGGTCACTGTCACTTTTTTGCATCTGAACTGACGGACTCTTGCTACTTCCTGCACGTATCTATATGTTTCTCGCAACCGACCCGCCAAGGAGTGCCTCGGATGAAATCCCCCAAGCTCTCGATGCTGCTCGCCGCAGCCATCGCGCTCACCGCCGCCGGTTGCGGCAACGACGACAGCGGATCCAAGGCCGCCGAAACCAGTCCGAGCGCCGCTGGGGCCGATGCTCCGGTCACGATCTCCGTCGGCTGCCAGCCGCCGAAGAGCAACCCGCTGGAGCGAACCGCCTGGGACGAGGACGTCGCCGCGTTCCAGAAACTGCATCCGAACATCACGATCGACAGCAAGGACGCCTTCCCCTGCATCAACCCGGACACCTTCCAGGCGAAGCTGGCCGGCGGCACGATGGAGGACGTCTTCTACGTTTACTACACCGATGTCAAGAAGATCATCGCGGCGGGCCAGGCGGCCGACATCAGCCCGTACGTCGGCAGCGTCACCAAGCTGGGCGACCTGCGGCCCGACGTCATGAGCATCTTCAAGGAAGGCGACAAGATCTACGGCCTTCCCAGGAACAACTACTCCATGGGCCTGGTCTACAACCGCAAGTTGTTCACCCAGGCGGGTCTCGACCCCGCCGCGCCGCCCAAGACCTGGGCCGAGGTGCAGGAGGCCGCGAAGAAGATCTCCGGACTTGGTGCCGGATATGTCGGATTCGGCGAGTACAGCGCCGGCAACACCGGTGGCTGGCACTTCGCCGCCTCCCTCTACGGGCGGGGCGGCGAGATGGTCACTCCCGACGGCAAGACCGCGGCGTTCAACAGCCCGGAGGGCAAGGCCGTCCTGGAGAACCTCAAGACCATGCGCTGGACCGACAACAGCATGGGCACCAAGCAGCTCCTCCAGTGGGAGGACCTGATGCGGATGATGGGCGGCGGCAAGCTCGGCATGATGATCGGCGCCCCGGATGTCGTCCAGACGGTCAACAACGACTTCAAGGGCAAGTTCGAGGACTACGGGGTCACCGCCCTGCCCGAGGCCAGGGCCTCACTCAACGGCGGCGACGGCTACATGATCAACCCCAAGGCCACGCCCGAGAAGATCAAGGCCGCCATGCTGTGGCTGGAGTTCCATGAGCTGACCCCGGGCCAGGGTCAGTTCAACTACGCGCGCAGCAAGCAGCAGGGCCGCCCGGTCGGCCTGCCGATCCCCGACCTGTACGGCGACGCCGCGCCGGGCAAGGAGATCACCGAGCTGCGTAAGGCGAACGCCACGGTGCCGGTGGAGAACTTCACCCCCTTCGTGGAGGGATCGGCGACCATCCAGAACAAGCTGGAGCCGCCGAAGTCCCAGGAGCTCTACGCGATCCTTGACGTCCCCATGTCGGCGGTGCTGACCAGGCAGGACGCCGACATCGACAAGCTCCTGGCCGATGCCGAGGCCAAGGCCAACAAGGTGCTGGCGAAGTCGAGCTGATCTTCTGCCCCCCCGGGGTGGGGGGGGGGGGGGGCGGGGCCCCGCCCGCCCCGGGGACCAGAGGGGGGTGGGGCGGGACCAAAAAAAAAGGAGACGGGAAA
>NZ_JBEXGU010000111.1:0-31426 GCF_040607515.1 Streptosporangium sp. NPDC005286
GCCCCGGCCGCGCCGCCGATCGGCGCGGCTGACGACGCAGGCGATCCTCGCCGACGAGCGAAGCGTCTCAGCGCTGCGTGAGACGGCCGAGGAGCACGTCGGCTCGATGCCCGACTGGCTGGACGCACTCAGCCGCTTCGCCGGAATCCCGTTCGCCTACCTGGTACCGGACGCGCGGATGCTGCCGCCCGAATCGCTGCGCATGTTCCGGATCGACCCGGCGTGGGTGCAGGCGGTGGTGGCGGGCGCGGCCGACGTCGGCCTGCACACCTCCCAAGACCTCGCCCTCGATGCGCAGATCCGCAGCACGGTCGGGCAGCGGCGCAGCGCGGCCCTGCCCGCCGCCGGGCTGCTGATCTACTCCACGCTGGTGCGGGCGTGGCCCGACTTCCCGATCTTCGCGTTCGCGGGCGGCGCGGATGGCGTGCAGCTCGCCGAGCTACGCCGCGAACGGCTCGCCGACGACGTGCTGCTGTGCCTGTTCGACGCCGTCCCGGAGCGCCTCGAGATCCGCGAACCCGGCCAAGGCATCCACTTCGGCCTTGACCACGGCGACATGATCGGCCTGCGCAGTCTCGGCGGCACCGGCCGGCCCCCGCTCGGCACACCGCTCGAAGTGACCTTCCCCGAACGCGGCGATGACGACGATGACACCGTGTTCACTCGGTACCTACGGCCCCGCCCCGCCGGGCAGACCCCGGACGTACTGCGGCTGCGCGGCACCGATGGGTTCGTGCCGGGCCTGGCCGCGACCTTCGGCCGCGACGACCTCAGCCCAGGCGAGTTCGCCCTCCAGCTGGTGAACGCGCCGATCATCCAGGAACTGCGTCCCCTGCCTGAGCGGAGCTCGTGATGTCCGACACCGACCTGATCGTTCCCGTCCAGGTCCACGCGCTGATCGTCAACGACCCGGTGCGCCGGCAGGAGGTCTTCCAGCGCTGGGCGCTCAACTTCGACGCGATGCTCGGCGAGGACAAGCAGGCCGCCGAGCCGCCGCCCGGCCACACCGATGACTTCGGCGACGGCGTATACGTGCAATGGCAGCTGCCCGAATCCCTGAGCGCCGGCCACTACGACCCCGACACCCAGGAGACCACCTTCCCACTGGTTCCCAACCGGTGGCTGGTGGTGCGGCACTACACCGTGCCCGGCGGGTTCCCCGGCGAGGGGCAGCGGCGGGCCGCCGCCTGGCTCGTCCACAGCGACTACCTGGAGCTGGCCCACAGCGGCGAGCACTGGGGCACGGTGCAGTTCCCCTCGCCGGCCCCCGACACAGGCGAGCTACGGGTCGACTACCTGGGCCGCGTCCACGACCTGCGTGAAGGGCCGTGGATCGAGCCGGAGCCGGTCGAGCCGTTCCTGACCGCGGTGGGCCCAGGCGTGCTCGGCTTCGCCGCCTTCCAGCCCTACCAGCAGAATGTGTTCTCCTTCCACGACGACCTGAGCGACCTCATCGGGTACGGGCACAACCAGCCCGCCACCACCGCGCTCGGCTATCTGGTCGTCGGCTGGTATTCCGCCGACGACATCGACATCCTGAACAAGGCCGCCGACATCCCTGGGCTGATCCCGCCGGACACGCCCGGGCTGGCGGGGGTGCTGGAGGGCCTCGGCTGGCACCTGCCCGGCCTCGACGCCGACCCGCCCGTCCCCGCTCCGCAGCGCTCTGTGTATGCCGGGACCGCGCTGGGCATCCAGTGGGAGTACTACGCCCTCGACGCACCCGTCTCCGCCCGGCCCGGCCACGAGAGCATGAAGGTCGCGTTCGGGCACAGCACGGCGGACGCGCTGGAGGCGCTCGCCGCCCACCAGACCCGCTCGGCCCGTACCGGTGAGCTGCTCAGCGCCCTGTACAGCGGGACCATCGACCGGCTGGATGAGGGCGACGGGGACGTCGACGCCGACGAGGTCACCAAGCACGCCTGGTTCTCCTCCCGCGCCGGCGGCTACACCTGGCTGGTCGTGCCCCGAGGCACGGACGGGCCGGAGCCGGCGCGCGCCGCCCCCGCCCAGCCGGTCTGGCTGGATGAGCTGAACGCCGACCAAGCCGAGTTCGAGGCGTTCACGCTGGAGTTGGATCACCTGCAGGAACGGCTGCGCACCCTGTGGTGGATGAAGGACCTGCCCGACCGGCCTGACGGCTTCGCCGAGGCGGCCGAGCGCCAGCTTCAGGAGGCCACGCCCGGCACGCTGGCGCACCGGGCCGTGACGGCGGCGGCTGCGATGCGGCGGATCATCGAGGACAAGCACCTTCCGCACGCCACGACGCCGGAGGAGCTGGAGCCGCAGATCGCCCGCTACGCCGCCGACCGCGGCCTGCCCGCCACATTGGAGTTGCGCCACGCCGCCCGTGAGTCCTACTACAGCACCGCCGACCCCGCCATGGTCATCGCGGGGGGCGGGGTGACCCAGCTGCTCACCCGCGACCCGGACGACCCGCTACCCTGCCGGCTGGAATCCACCATGGTCGAATCCATCGTGATCAACGGTGTCCCGGTCGCGCCGCCGCAGCCGCCGCCGCTCGGCCTCATCCAGGCCGTCGCGGCGCGTACGAGCCGGGAGGCGGCGCGCCCGCCGGTGACGCTCACCGGGCACAGCGCGCCGCTGGACCTGGGCGAGCTGGCCGGGCCGGTCGCCGCACTATTGCGCGAGTTCACGCTGCTCGACCTGGCCGCGATCACCCCCGCCGACGACGGCTCGGGGCGATCGGCGCTCGCGGTCGCCCTCGCGGATCCGAGTTTGGTGACCGGTACGCTCGCCGAGTACACCGCCGTCTGGCAGCAGCCGTGGCTGCCCATGTACGTGCAATGGGACCTGCGCTATCACGCGGTGCCGTACATGAGCGACGGCCAGGCGAACTGGGCATTCAAAGACGACGCCTATGAGTGGCTCGGCACCGGCGCCGACCCCGGCGACGGCTACACAGGAGCGACCTGGCTGCCGTTCGCCAGCCGGGCGTTCGTCACCCCGGCCGCGCCCTATGTCGTCGCCTCCCAGATCGACCGGCTGCTGGAGACCTACTCGGCCGACGACGCCGGCGTCCTGCGCACCCTGCGCGCCGACTACGGCGCGATGGACCTGCTCTCGCAGACCCTCGACGGCTTCAACGACCATCTGCTGATGCGCGACACCGGCGTGCGCGCCCGCATCCCCGAACACACTGCGCGGCTCACCGGCGACGTCGGGCACGTCGCCGACCCTGGCACGCCCGGCGACAACTCCCTGTCCCGCTTCCAGCCGGTCCGCGCGGGCCAGTTCTACTTCCGGGACCTGCGC
Source organism: Streptosporangium sp. NPDC005286 (assembly GCF_040607515.1). Taxonomy (NCBI): domain Bacteria; kingdom Bacillati; phylum Actinomycetota; class Actinomycetes; order Streptosporangiales; family Streptosporangiaceae; genus Streptosporangium; species Streptosporangium sp. NPDC005286. Next base: position 3,277 of record NZ_JBEXGU010000111.1, read on the forward strand.
GTCATCGACCGGTTCGGCCGCTGCGCGGTCATCACCAGCGTCCCGGGCGACCGGTTCAAGATGTTCCGGCCGGTACCGGCGGCCAGCGTGAGGCCGACCCGGGACCTCGCGGACGGCATCGAGAACCCCACCCGGTTCATCCAGCTGCCGCCCCGGCTGCTGCATGAGGCCCGGGTCCGGCTGGAGCTCGCGCGTGGGCAGGACGACACGGCGCTGCTCGCGGGCCGGGCCACGCCCGCCGGGCCGGACTCGCCGCTCACCGGCTGGCTGCTGATCAACCACCTCGACGACAACCTGCTCATCTACGGGCCGGACGGGGACCCGGTCGGTGAGCTACGGATGATCCGCGCCACGGCAGGCGAGGAAGCCGTGGCGTTCACCCCGCTGCCGGGCTCGCCCTACCGGCACCAAGACGACCCGGCGTTCGAACAACAGCATCCGCACCTCGCCCCGTTCGTCCGGGAGCTGGTCGGCCCGCCCGGCCGGTATGCGGCGCTGCTGGCCACCATCGACCAGACGCTGGAGACCATCGTCGACCCGTCCGCCGAAGACGACCGGACCCCGGCGCGGCTCACCGGGCGTCCCGTCGCGCTCTACCGCACCCGGCTCAGCCTTCAGCTGCGCGGCCGGCCGCTGACCAATCCCGGCTGGGACCAGGCGCTGAAGCCGGACCCGGAGGAGGACCCGAACCCGGACCAGCAGGAGTACCCGACCTACACCTGGCCGATCCGGCTCGGCGAGCCCGACCAACTGTCGGACGGGCTGATCGGCTACTACGCCAGTGCCACCGGCCCCGACGGCCAGACCGACTACACGCGCCTGCACGTGGCCGCCCCCGCCGCAGACGACCCGTACCTGGTGGAGATCGGCAACGGCGAGCATCTCGCGCTGCCCGCCCGGCCTCCCGGCCAAGAGGTCATCCACCATCTGACGATCCTCGCAGACCCGCACGTGCCCGTGCACGCCACCACCGACATCCTGCCGGTGACCGAGCTGCGGCTCCCCGGTGACCTGGCGCACCAGGCGCTGCGCCGGATCCGCGCGGCCTTCCGCCTCAACCCGCTGCTCGCGCCCGTCCGCGTCCCTCCTCCGCCGGAGGGACGATCAGAAGGACAGGAGCATCTCGTCGTCGTGCAGCCCGCCGCCCACCACGGCACCTGGGCGTGGGCGCAGCCCTACACCGACCCCGGCGACGGCGGCCTCGGCTGGACGGAGCTGCCGCTGCTGGCCGCCGACGCCGCCGCCCACCCCGGCGACCCCGTCCCGCACGCGCGCGCCGGCTACCTGCTGCTGCACCCGGCCGTGACCGAGATCCCCGAACAGCTCTGAGGGAGCACGCCGATGGCCATCCACGCCCGTTCCGCCGGGACTCTGCTGCGCTACACCCTCAAGCCCGTCCCGGCGCCTGTGCCGATCAGCGGCGACAAAGACCAGGATCTGCGGCTGGAGCTCAAGATCGAGGCGCCCACCGGCCAGACCGCGTACTGCAACAAGATCCAGATCCGATTTCTGCACGGCGCGGCGCCGGAGGCGTTGTCGCAGACCGCGCCCGCGGAGGTCTACACCGGGGTCGAGGCCGCCAGCCCGTCCGATTTCGGGCGGAACTGGACCCCCAAGCGCGAGCTGATCGACGGAAAAGCGGTCTTCACCTTCACCAACTCGCGCAAGCTCGAATTCAAAAACGCCAACACCGTCACCCTGGTGCTGTCCAGCCTGTTCGTCAACAAGGCGCTGGGCCGGGTCGAGATCGAGGTGTCGGAATGGACGGCCGCCACCTCCTCCGCCACCCCGGCAGAAAAGCAGCTCGATCCGCCCTTCCCGGTGGACAAGTGGCCGTCGGAGTTCACCTTCCAGAACCTGCGCCCCGATGAGATCTCCGTGGCGCGCGGCGAGAAGGTCATCCTGACCTGGGAGGCCAGCCGCGGCCCCACCTACACGATGCACTGGGACGACCACAGCGAGTCCGTCACCGGCGACCTGAGCTGGGAGTCTCCGGAGCTGGAGCGCACCACCGGGTTCATGCTCATGGCGCAGCTGGCCGATCCGGGCGGTGGCGCGCCGCTGATCTACGCGCTCACCACCGCCGTCACCGTGACCGAACCCAACCTCACGGTCGGCGACCTGGAGGTCAACGGCGTCGTCCGGATGCAGGGGCCGCGGGCGGCGATCGCCGCGCCCCCGCGCGGCCAGGCCCGGTATTTCAAAGCCGGCACCGACGGCACCATCCTCGGCTACCTGCAGGCCGCCAGCGGGCAGCCGGCCGCCACGCTGGCCGCGACCGTTTACCGGGCCGCGACCGGCGAGTACACCATGCGCTTCAGCTCCGACAACAGCGCCGGACCGCCCACCGAGACGCCGATCAGTATCCCGGTCCCGGCCGATGCCGAGGTGCGCCTCTACCACGCCGGCAACGACGGCGACACCTTGAACCTGGCCTGGTTGCCCCGGGGCGCCGGCACCTTCGACGAGATCACCCCTCCCACCGCCTGACCACCCCTCCCGGGAGCCCGCATGCTGCTCTCCTACGACCTGGCCCTCGACCCCGACCCGCCGCAGACCGGCCGCCCCTGCCTGCTACGACTCACCGTGCGCGCCACGGCCCCCGCCTTCTGCCGGAAGATCACGCTGTCCCTGCCGACCGGCACCGGTGCCGCCCACTTCACAGCCGCCCCGGACGCCATCACCCCGCGGCCGGTGCGCGGCGGCGAGGACGCCGACCAGGGCGGCGGCTGGCGGCTCACCCGCGCCGACGCCGCCGGCGCGGTCACCTTCACCGCCCTGCCCACCCGCCCCCGGGGCTGGCTGCTCGGCGTCACCCCGCTCACCCTGGAACTGGCCGGCGTCACCGCCAACGCCACCCCCGGCACCGCGACCCTGCGCATCGAGGAGGAAACCTCCGAAGACGGCCTCACCTGGCAGACCCAGGTGACCGAGCTGCCGCTGCCGAAGTTCCCCGATGGGTTCCTCTTCGGCGACCTGCGGCCGGAGCCGCTCATGGTGCTCAACGGCGGGCACGCCGAACTCACCTGGCGCGGCTCCCCGGCCGTCTACACCCTGACCTGGGCGGGTGAGCACGGCGGCTCGGGCGGGCAGGCCGACGTCTCCGACGTCACCAGCTGGCTCTCCCCGCCCTTGCGCGACACCACCGCGTTCCGCCTGGCCGCCCGCCTGCCCGGCAGCACCGCCGAACGCGTCCTGACCACCCTGGTCACCGTCGCCCTGCCGCACCTGCGCACCCACGACCTGACCGCGACCGGGAAGGTGCGGCTGATCGGCGCCGGTCATTCGATCGAGATCGGGCGGGAGCGGCCGCACACCTTCCAGTCCGACACCGACGGTCTGCTGATCGGCCGCGTGCAGGCCGTCGCGGGTGCGACGCCCGCCCAGATGGAGGTGACCGCCCTGGCCGACGGCGGCGGCCAGGAGTACCGGCTCACCTTCACCTCCGACAACGCCGACTCCAGCAAAATCCCGGCCGAGACCCCGTTCGACCTGCCCGTGCGACGCGGCACCACGATCACGATCACCTGCCGCTACGCACGGCCCCCGGCCGGGCCCGAACCCATCGAACCGTTCTTCTCCCTGCTGTGGCTGCCCTACGGCAGCACCAACCGCATCATGTGAACCAAATCCCTATGTGTCCCGTGCTCATCGGGGTGCCGTCACTGTCACCCGCCGCCGTTCAGGCGCTCACCTGCGAGAGAAGGGCACGTCGGGCATCTGGCCAGGCTCATTGGCGTCCTGGAGGCCCTCCGCTCGGGGTGGCGTCACCAGGGGCGCCGTGCGATCGGCATTCGACCGCAGGTAATACTGCCCGGTAGCAGGAAACTACTCCAGAACGACCAGGAATCCGACTTTTCAGCGCACGCTGCCCATGCGGATCTCTACAGGCTGCAGTTCTGGCTCCCCGTTTCGGAGTGACGGCCTGCTGATTCCCGGAGCGCAGGCATAGTCGTTCTCTGGAAATCGGATGATCTTCGGGAACCGAGGCGTGGCGGTTGGGAACGCCTATCGTGCGAGTCCGTGTAGTAGGGCGATCCACACAGTGTCCGCTTCCGTGGCAGGCCGGCGGTCGGTTTCGTCGATCGATGGGTTGTGCCGTTCCCGGTTGGTGCGGCGGATGAATCTCAGGTCGCCTGCCTGGCACGGTTCGTAGAGGGCCGGGTCGCAGTCGCAGGTCCAGCGCAGGATGCGGGTCTGTCTGTCGCCGCGTGGGGGTTCCAGGTGATGGGGTCGGGTGGGGAGGACGTGGGGGCTGAGGCAGCGGGGTGGGTAGTCCCAGAGGATTATGGGGTCACCGTCCAGCCAGTTGGAACCAGACGACGCGGCCGGCGAGGGTTTCGTGCCAGCCCCAGGCTGAGGAGAGTTGCTGGACGAGCCAGAGGCCGCGTCCGCCGCCGCTGTCGGGGTCGGTGTCCGAGTAGACCCGGGGGTGTTGTCCGGTGGTTGATCCGGCGTCGATGACGTCGATGTGGAGCGTTCCATTGTGGCGGGCGACGGCGATGGTGACCCGGCCGCCGGGGGTACGGCCGGAGTCGGAGTGGCGCACCGAGTTGGTGACGAGTTCGGTGAGCAAGAGCAGCGCGTCGTCGGCGTACGGGTGGTTCACGCCGTCCAGCAGGTCACGGACATAGCGGCGGGCCTGGGGGACGGCGGCGATCTGCGCGGGAAGATCGACTTGGCCCAGCGTTTCCAGTTCCTTCACCGCGCCACCTCCACCAGCCGCTCGGCCGCCTCCCGCACCCTGCTCCGGCCCCGCCGGTCCTGGCCCTGCCGAGTCCAGCTCTGTCGGCCCCGGTCCTGCGGCTCCCACACTCGCCGGTCTCGATCCTGTTGATTCCTGCTTTGCCGGTCCGGGTTCTGCCAGCCCCGGTCCTGCTGAGTCCAGTCCTGCTGGTCCTGATCCTGCCTCTCCCGGTTCCCCTGCTTCTGGTTGCGCCGCCGCTTCCAGGTGAACACCGAGGTGCGGCCCCGCTGCGCGGCGGCGATCCTTGACCGCCCCGGCGATACGAAGATCTCCACACTCGGCCGGTGTCCGGGCGAGAGCCTGACCACGGAGTCGAACCCGAGATCGTTCAACTCCCAGGCCAACTCCAGCAACTCACCGCCCCACCCTTGAAGATCATGAACCCTCATCTCCTCGCCCGCCCCTCCTGCTGTGTCTCATGGGTCATGCGACGCCGCAGGCCATGGGTCTCATTGACGCCTGGCCTCGCAACACAGTCAGATAGTCCAGCGTGTACGCTGAGTTATCAAGCAGTTCTGCAAAGTTACCGATTTTCCTTCCCTCCGATTCCACTGTCACAGAGTGCCGACTAGTGCACACTGTCGGTAGTCAATTCGGGAGGTTGTTGTGGTAGCAGGGCGTGGCCCCACCGTTCGACGTCGGAGACTGGCCGGCGAACTCCGCAGGTTGCGCGACCTCAAGGCGCTGACGCTTGAGGAGGCCGCCCAGAGCGTCGGCTGGTCCGTCGCGAAGGTGTCCAGGATCGAGACGGCCCGCGTCGGGATCACATCCCCGGACCTCACCCGCCTGCTCGATCTGTACGAACTCGACGAAGGCAAGCGACCTGCCCTACACGCGCTGGCGCGAACGGCACGTATGAAGGGATGGTGGGACGCCTACGCGGACTCTCTGCCCAGCGATTACGCGACCTACATTCAACTTGAATCGGAGGCTGCGTTCGTCCGCAGCTTCGACAACGTGCTCGTGCATGGTTTGTTCCAGACAGAGGGCTACGCCCGCGAGGTCATCCGTTCGGCCTTGATGGCCCTGTCCTCACCTGCGGAAGTGGAGCGCCGTGTCGAAGTTCGCATGACTCGCCAGAAACTTCTGCTGCGCGAAGAGAGCCCGATTCGGTTCTGGGCGGTGATCGATGAGGCTGCTCTGATCCGTCGGATAGGCTCCGCAGCGATCATGCACGCGCAGTACACCAAGCTCCTTGAGCTGGCAGACCGGGACAACGTCACAATCCAAGTGTTGCCGCTCGCTGCTGGCGTTCATCCGGCAACAGCCGGCACCTTCGCCATCATGGAGTTCCGCGAGATTTACGATCCTACTGTGGTGTATGTCGAGACCATGACGAGTAGCCTATATGTGGAAAATGACACTGAAATGTACTGGTATACGCTCGCGTTTGATCACTTGCGGGCGTTGGCGCTCGGCCCTGACAGGTCAAAGGCGTTGATCGAGGAAATGGTCAAGGAGTCCTCCCCGAATATGCCCTGCACTGAATGAGAAAAGTGGAGGCCCAAAGTGGATATGTCCCGTATCGAGTGGCGCAAGAGTAGCCGTAGTGGCAACGGCTCCAACTGCGTCGAAGTTGGCCTCTGGACCAAGAGTTCTCTCAGCGGTAACGGCCCAGACTGTGTCGAAGTCGCCCTCGCCGACACCCCCCAGGCCGGAGCCGAGACCGCCCCGGACGCCGACCGGCTCGTCCTGGTCCGTGACTCCAAGGACCCCGAGGGGCCGGTGCTGTCCTTCGCCCCGTCCGAGTGGGATGCCTTCCTCGGGATGATCAAGGGTGGGGAGTTCGCCGATCTGAGCTGACCGCCATGGCGGTACGGGGTCCTCAGTTTCTACGGAGGGCGTACGGCCCGGCTGAGACTTGACTGGAGCCGATCTTCGAGGACCGCTCCGAGGTCACCCGTGCGGCCGGGCTCCCGGGCGGAGAGGCGCGTCGATCCCGGTGTACGAAAGAGGAGGGGGACGGGCCGCCGGATGACTCCGGGTTCGGGTATTCGTAAAGGCCGGTCGATTTAACATAACATGTCGGGAATGACGGTAAATGAGGGTTGCGTTGGGCCAGGTGTGGACCGAGGCCGGAGGCCATGATCTGCCCGCTGGACCACCTCCCCCCGCACCGTCCGGGCCACCTGCCCTCCTTCCGGGATGCCCGTCGGCTCCCTCCCCGGAAGCCTGCCGAGATCCGTTCCATGTTGAGGTACAGCAGTGATTGACGTGTCGGACCTGCGAAAGGTCTATCAGGATCGGGGGCGCGAGGTGGTCGCCGTCGACGGCGTGGACCTCCACGTCCGCGAGGGTGAGATATACGGCGTGCTCGGGCAGAGCGGCGCCGGCAAGAGCACCCTGCTGCGCTGCGTGAACCTCCTGGAGCGTCCCACCTCCGGCACCGTCTCGGTGGCGGGTCAGGAGCTGACCGGCCTGGCCGAGCGGGACCTGCGCAAAGCGAGACAGCGGATCGGGATGATCCACCAGCATTTCGCGCTGCTCTCCTCCCGCACCGTCGCGGGCAACGTCGCCTTCCCGCTTGAGGTCATGGGGGTGGCCAAGGCAGAGCGCGCCAGGCGGACCGCCGAGTTGCTGGAGCTGGTCGGGCTGGCCGACAAGGCCGGGGCGTACCCCGCGCAGCTGTCGGGAGGGCAGAAGCAGCGGGTCGGCATCGCCCGCGCGCTGGCCGGCAGCCCTCCGGTCCTGCTCTCGGACGAGGCCACCTCGGCACTCGATCCCGGCACCACGCAGTCGATCCTGGCCCTGCTCAAGAGCCTCAACCGCGAACTCGGCCTGACCATCCTGCTGATCACCCACGAGATGCACGTGGTCAAGTCGATCTGCGACTCGGTCGCGGTCATGCGCGACGGCCTGGTCGAGGAGTCCGGGACCATCCCCGAGCTGATCTCCAGGCCCGGCTCCCGGCTCGCCGCGGAGCTGTTCCCCCTCCCGGAGCCGGAGCCGGGCAATGTCACGATCACCTTCACCGGCCAGGCCGGTGAGCCGGTGGTGTCGCAGGTGGTCCGCAAGTTCGATGTGGACGTCAACATTCTCGGCGGGGCCCTGGAGGAGGTGGCGGGCGTCTCGACGGGGCGGCTGCGCCTGCTCGTCACCGGTGACGAGCGCGCCGCCGCGCTCAGCTATCTGGCCGAACGCGGCCTGCTGGTCGAGGAGGCCCGATGACCTGGGACGAGATGTTCCCGATGCTGCTGGAGTCGACGGGCCAGACCGTCGAGATGGTGCTGTGGTCGACACTGTTCACGGTGCTGCTCGGGCTCCCGCTCGGGGTGGCGCTGGTCATCACCGACAGGGGCGGGCTGTTCTTCTCCGCGGTGCTCAACCGGGTGCTGGGGCTGGTCGTCAACCTGGGCCGCTCGCTGCCCTTCATCATCCTGATGATCGCGGTGATCCCGTTCACCAGGCTGATCGTCGGCACCACCATCGGCACCATCGCCGCGGTGGTCCCGCTGACGCTCGGCGCGGCGCCGTTCTTCGCCCGGCTGGTGGAGACCGCGCTGCGCGAGGTCGGCAGGGACAAGGTGCAGGCGGCCCAGGCCATGGGAGCCGGCCGCGCGACCATCGTCGGCAAGGTGCTGCTGCCCGAGGCGATGCCCGGCCTGATCGCGGGGCTCACGGTGACCGTGGTCGCGCTGATCTCGTACTCGGCGATGGCCGGGGCGATCGGCGGGGGCGGGCTCGGAGACCTGGCCATCCGCTACGGCTACCAGCGCTTCGAGACCACCCTCATGATCGTCACCGTTGTCGTGCTGGTCGCCGTCGTGCAGCTCGTGCAGAGCCTGGGCGACACCGTCGCCCGCCGTCTCGCGCGCGACTGACCGGCCGAGCCGATGACCTTCTGCCGCCGCGCGGCCACGCCGGGGTGAGCCTGGGTGGCCGGGGGAGCGGGAGCGCTTCCACGGCCACGAAAGACCGTCGTTCACCGGGCCGCGACCTCGTCCGCGAGGTCGCGGCCCTGCCGCGTTCGAGTACTTCTCAGCAAACCTGAAGCCGAGTAATGTTCTGCTCCATGCACCCGGGAGCCATCGCAGCAGTTTCGCCGGACAAGCCCGCTGTGATCATGGCGGGCTCCGGGCGGATCGTCACCTACCGCGAGCTGGACGAGGAGTCCAACCGCCTCGCCCGGCTCTTCCGCGCGGCCGGCCTGCGGCCGGGTGATCACATCGCCTTCATGCTGGAGAACCATCCGCTCTTCCTGGTGGTCGCCTGGGCCGCGCACCGCTCGGGCCTGTACTACACGGCCATCAGCTCGCGCCTGAAGACCGACGAGCTCGCCTACATCGTCGACAACTGCGGGGCCCGGGTCTTCATCTCCTCGGCGGCCCTCGCGGACGTGGCGGTCTCCATCACCGATCTCACGCCCCAGGTCGGGCTCAGGCTCATGCTGGACGGTGTCGCCCCTGGCTTCGAGTCCTACGAGAAGGCCGTCGCGGCCCACCCCGCCACGCCCGTCGAGGACGAGTGCCAGGGGGTGGACATGCTCTACTCCTCAGGCACCACCGGGCGGCCCAAGGGGGTCAAGCCCATGCTCTCCAAGGCGCCGCTGGATCAGCCGGGGCCGCTGCTGCAGCTCATCCAGTTCCTGTTCGCCCCCTCGGCCGACAGCGTCTACCTCTCCCCGGCTCCGCTCTACCACGCCGCCCCGCTGCGCTACTGCCTGAGCTTCCAGCGGATGGGCGCCACGATCGTGGTCATGGAGAGGTTCGACCCGGAGCAGGCGCTCGCGCTCATCGAGAAGTACTCCGTCACCCATTCGCAGTGGGTGCCGACCATGTTCATCAAGATGCTCAAGCTGCCCGAGCAGACCCGCGCGCGCTACGACCTGTCGTCGCTGGCCTGCGCGATCCACGCCGCCGCCCCCTGCCCCGTCCCGGTCAAGGAACGGATGATCGACTGGTGGGGACCGATCATCCACGAGTACTACGCGGGGACCGAGGGCAACGGCTTCCTGTACGTCGGCTCGCAGGACTGGCTCGCACACAAGGGAACGGTCGGCCGCCCGCTGCTCGGCGTCACCCACATCTGCGACGAGGAGGGCAACGAGCTGCCGCCGCGCGAGCACGGCACCGTCTACTTCTCGGACGGCCCCCAGTTCGTCTACCACGGCGACGAGGCCAAGACGGAGGCGTCCCGCGACCCGCTGGGACGGGGCTGGACCACCCTCGGCGACATCGGCTACCTCGACGAGGAAGGTTTCCTCTACCTCACCGACCGCCGCTCGTACATGATCATTTCTGGCGGGGTCAACATCTATCCGCAGGAGGCCGAGAACGTCCTGTCCGTCCATCCCAAGGTGGCGGACGTGGCGGTCTTCGGCGTTCCGGACGAGGAGATGGGCGAGCAGGTCAAGGCGGTCGTCCAGCCGGCCTCCATGGATCTGGCGGGCCCGGAGCTGGAGGCCGAGCTGATCGAGTACTGCCGTTCCCAGCTGGCGCCCTACAAGTGTCCCAGGTCCGTCGACTTCCGCGAGGAACTGCCCAGGCACCCCACCGGGAAGCTCTACAAGCGCCTCCTGCGCGACGAGTACTGGCCCGCCGGCTCCTGACCCGCCCGGCCGCGACGACGACATCGTCGCCACGCCCCTCTCCGGCCAGTCGCCGCACCACGAGAAGGCTCGGCTGAAAGGCGTATTACCGCCTATTGCATAGGAAGGTTTCCTACTTAATACTGTGATCGGCGCAGCTTATCCCTATCGCGCAGAACTCCACCTCGCTCGGCGCTGCACTCCGTCACGCTCAGCCGCCCCTCTCTCCGTGTCGCACGCCTTCCTGGATCCCGGAGGTCCTTCATGCCTCGTCGTGTCGTCGCGCTCGCCACCGCCGCGCTCGCCTGCCTCGGCGCGCTCGCCGTCTCCACCGTCCCCGCGCAGGCCGCCCGTTCCGCGGGCGTTCTCGAAATCGTGTACAGCCCGCTCTCGCTCGGCGAGTACTGCGCGGCCAACGTCAACCCCTCGTCCATTGTCGGCTTCTACAACGGCAGCCTGGGCTGCTACCGCTGGAACGGCACTCAGACCACCTATGCGGGCAGCGGGAGCCCTTCCGCCGCGTGCGCCTACTTCCACCCCAGCTACGCCTACATTGGCCACGCTCAGGGCGGCAGCCAGGCGTTGATCTGCAAGTACTCGGTCTGACCCGCCCCCGCACCCCTCCTCACGGCGTCGCCCGCACGGATACGGTGGGGCGACGCCGGTGGACCGCGCCGTCGGTGCCGCGGCCGCCGCGCAGGGTCTTGCCGTCGATGGCCAGGTCGGCCAGCGGTGCTCGGCGCCCGCACTCTGTGCCGGGGTGTCCTCAGCCACTCGCCCGGGTCAGGGGTGCGCCTGTCTCACCGGCCGAGAACGCTTCGGCCTTGGCCTCGAAAGAGTGGCCGAGAAAGATTTTCGAGCTGCCATCCAGGGGCTGAGCATGGCTGATAAAGCCGTTGTCAGAAGATCCCGATCACCAGGATCAACCTCTTAACCTGCGCTTATACGCCGTCGGGCATCGTTTATGTCAACCGGTGAGCACCGGCTTCCACCCCGTCGAGCCGGGGGGATGTTGGACGTGGGGGAAGACATGGACCCGAACAGGAACGAGCAGCAGGACACACCGACCGAGGCGACCCCCGGGAACGACGGCTGGACCCAGTTCGGCAAGGTGCCGCCACGCGCCGGCGCCTATCGTGCCGGTGAGGAGACCGGGCCGCAGCCGACGCTGATCCACCCGGTGCCGGAGCAACTCGCCGCCGAGGCCCCCGAGAAGGCCGGAGGACCGGTGACGGTCCCCACGCAGCGCGGCAGGCTCACCGCCGGGCAGAAGATCGGCGCCGGTCTCGCGCTGGCGGCCATGGCCGTCGGGGGCGGGGTAGCAGGGGCCTTCGCCGCGACGAGCCTCAACGGTTCCGTCACCGTGGTCTCGTCATCCAGCCCGATCGTCAGCCCGGTCGGCAACGTGACGACGGTCGCCGACATCGCCCAGCTGGTCCAGCCCTCCGTGGTGTCCATCGAGATCAGGACCGCCGCGGGCGGGGGCGAGGGGTCCGGGGTGGTGCTGTCGGCCGACGGCCTGATCCTGACCAACAACCACGTGGTGTCGGCCGGCGGCCAGGCAGGCCCGGACAGCCGGGTGACCGTCAAGTTCAGCGACGGCAAGACCGCCACCGCGAAGGTCATCGGCACCGACCCGGCCACCGATCTCGCGGTCATCAAGGCGGAGGGCGTCTCCGGCCTCACCAAGGCCTCGATCGGCGACAGCGACCGGCTCAAGGTGGGTGACTCCGTGCTCGCCATCGGCAGCCCGCTCGGCCTGTCAGGCTCGGTCACCGCCGGGATCGTCAGCGCGCTGAACCGCACGCTCACCGTCGGCGGAGACCAGGGACAGCAGCAGCTCCCGCCCGGCTGGGGCAGGCCGCAGGAGAGCGGCCAGAGTCCCACCACCATCGGGGGCGCCATCCAGACCGACGCGGCGATCAACCCCGGCAACTCGGGCGGCGCGCTGGTCAACGCCGCCGGTCAGGTGGTGGGCATCAACACCGCCATCGCCACCAACGGCGGGGAGGGCAGCATCGGTGTCGGCTTCGCCATCCCCATCAACACCGCCAGCCACGTCGCCGAGCAGCTGATCAAGAGCGGCAAGGTCTCCCACGCCCTCCTGGGCGTGAGCGTGACCGACGCCACCGGGGACGCGGGCGGCGCCCTGGTCGGCCAGGTCACCGAGGGCAGCCCCGCGGCCAAGGCGGGCATCAGGCAGGGCGACCTGATCACCAAGATCAACGACACGCCCGTGGACGAGGCGGCCACCGTGGTCGGAGCCGTCCGCGGCTTCAAGCCCGGCCAGCAGGTGACCGTCGCCTACGTCAGGGACGGGCAGTCCCAGACCGTCACGGTGACCCTCGCTGAGAAGACCGGCGAGTAGGGCTCCTCGACGGATGTGCCGCCGGGCCGCCACGGCTCCGGCGGCACAACCGTTTCCGGACCCCGGTGGACGCACCCCTCGACGGCCGTGAGCAGGCGCTCCCGCGAGGCGATTGGAGAACGACACAACGGATCGGGGCCGGTTCGTCGTGGAGGCCGAAGAAGCGTCGCCTGGGTGGGCTTAACGTTCGGACATGCCTCGCCTCTCCCTCAGCGACCTGTATCACATCGCGATACCGGCGGACCCCCGGCTGCATCCCGGCGGGAGCACCGTGGCCTACGTGGTCACCACCGCCGATCGGGAATCCGACGAGAACCGGTCCGAACTCTGGCTGGCCGCACCCGGCGCCGAGCCGCGCCGTCTGACGGGTGGCCCACGCGACTCCTCCCCGCGCTGGTCGCCCGACGGAGGCTCGCTGGCCTTCCTCCGCCCCGTGGAGGGAAAACCACAGCTTCATCTGCTGCCGATGAACGGCGGAGAGCCCCGCGTCCTCACCACCGCGGCACTGGGCGCGGGCCCGGCGGTCTGGTCCCCCGACGGCACCAGGATCGCGTACGGCGCGCCGCACGGCGACCTCGACCGGAACGCCCCGGTCGTGGCCGACAGCCTGGAGTACAAGGCCGATGGCGCGGGCCTGCTGCGCGGCCTCACCACGCACCTCTTCGTGGTGGACGTGGCGACGGGTGAGACCGGGCAGCTCACCGCGGGCGACTTCCACGCGGGTGAGCCGTCCTGGTCGCCGGACGGCCGGCGGCTCGCCTTCACCGCGAGCATGGAGCCCGACCGCGACCTGGTCGTCAGCAGCGAGGTCTACTCGGTGGACGCCTCCGGCGGCGAACCCGAGCGGCTCACCGGCCCCGGTGTGATCTGCACGGGGGTCTGGTGGCTGGGCGGACGGCTGCTGGTCACCGGATACGCCGGTGACCCCGTCGGGCACGTCCGCCTGTTCGAGCTCGGGACGGACGGGCTCGTGGAGGTCAAAACCGGACTCGACCGCAACGTCATGCTCGGCGCGCCGGGCTATCCCGGCGCGACGCCTCAGCTGGCGGGGGATAACCTGATCTTCTGCGCCCGTGACGGTGGCTTCACCCACCTCTACCGGGCCCCCGGCGAGAAGATCGTCGGTGGGGACCGGGTGGTGTCCGGGGTCAGCGCCGTGGGGGGCAGGATCGCCTACGTCGCCGCGACGCCGGACAGCGCGGGAGAGGTCTATCTCGCGGACCTCACCGCGGGCCTGGCCGGTGCCCCGTCAGGCGATGTCCCGGCCGTACCCGGAGTGACGGCGCCGGAGACGACAAGGCTCTCCGCCTACGCGCTCCCCGGCGTCGAGCTGTTCACCCCGCGAAGCCGCACCTTCACCGCCCCCGACGGGACACCGGTCGAGGGTTTCGTGCTGCGGGATGAGACGCTCACCGAGCCCGGACCGCTCCTGCTGGACGCGCACGGCGGCCCCCACAACACCTGGGCGCCGGTCTTCGACGGCGTGCACCTCTACCACCAGGTGCTCGCCGCACGGGGCTGGACCGTGCTCACCCTCAACCCCCGGGGCAGCGACGGGTACGGCGAGGCGTTCTACACCGCCGCGCTCGGCGCCTGGGGCCTCGCCGACACCGGTGACTTCCTGAGCCCGATCGACCAACTGGTCGCCGAAGGCGTCGCCGACCCCGACCGGCTCGCGGTGACCGGCTACAGCTACGGCGGCTACATCTCCTGCTGGCTGCCCACCCAGACCGGCCGGTTCAAGGCCGCCATCCCGGGCGGGTGCGTCAGCGACCTGGTCAGCATGGCCGGCACCTCCGACGCGGGACACCTCCTGAAGACGTACGAGTGCCGCGGCGACATCGCGGCCCAGTCCCCGATGAGCCACGTGGCCCAGGTGACCACGCCCACCCTGATCCTGCACGGTGAGAACGACGACCGGTGCCCCGTCGGCCAGGCCGAGCAGTGGTTCGCCGCGCTGCGCGAGCGGAACGTGCCGGTACGGCTGGTTCGCTACCCGGGCGGCTCTCACCTTTTCATCCTCAACGGCCGTCCGTCCCATCGGGTGGACTACAACGAAAGGATCGTCGAATGGCTGGAGCAGTGGATCCCGGTCGCTGGCACGCCCGTCTCGCCGAGCTGATCACCGAGTACGAGGTTCCCGGCGCGAGCCTGGCCTTCCTGCACGAGGGGGAGGTGCACGAGTTCGCCGCGGGCGTGCTCAACGTGGAGACCGGGGTGGAGACGACCACCGACTCGCTCTTCCAGATCGGCTCGGTCACCAAGGTCTGGACCGCCACCCAGATCATGCTCCTCGTCGAGCGGGGTGAGCTGACGCTCGACACCCCGGTCGCCGAGGTCCTGCCGGAGTTCCGGGTCGCCGACCCCGAGGTGACCAAGACCGTCACCATCAGGCACCTGCTCTCGCACACCTCCGGCATCGACGGGGACCTGTTCCTCGACACCGGCCGTGGTGACGACTGCATCGAGAAGTACGTCGAGGCCTGCGCGAACCTCGCGCAGAACCACCCTCTCGGTGCCACCCAGTCGTACTGCAACTCGGGTTTCATCATCGCCGGGCGCGTCGTCGAGCGCCTCACCGGCAAGGGGTGGGACGCCGCGCTGCGCGAGCAGATCATCGAGCCGCTCGGCCTGACCCACACCTGGACCCTGCCGGAGGACGTGCTGCGCTTCCGCGCCGCCATGGGCCACGTCGACGGCGCGCCCGCCCCCGTCTGGGGCCTGATGCGCTCCTGCGGCCCGGCGGGGTTGATCTGCGCACGTCCCGCCGACGTCGTGGCCTTCGCCCGCGCGCACCTGGGCACCGGGCTGCTCGCCGACCCGCGGGCGATGTGGGAGCCGCAGGTGGACATCCCCAACCCGCACACCCTCGGGAAGCAGTGGGGTATCGGCTGGATCCTCGATGAATGGGACGGCCACCGGATCATCTCCCACGGTGGCAACACCATCGGCCAGGCGGCCATGCTCTGGGCCGTACCCGACAGCGACACCGTGGTGTGCGTGCTGGCCAACGGCGGTCACACCGGCGCGTTCCAGCACGCCCTGGCGACCGAGCTCTTCGACGACCTGCTCGGCCTGTCCGTACCGCCTGTGCTGGGTCCTCCGGCCGAGCCGTTCGAGACCGACGTGGAGCGGTTTACCGGTGTGTACGAGCGGGCGGGTGCCCGGATGACGCTGACCGCCCGTGACGGACGGCTCGCGATCTACGCCGAGGCCACCGGAGCCCTCGCCGGGATGCAGCCCCCCATGGAGTTCGACCTCGTGCCGGTGGACGGCACCACCTTCGTCGGCCGCCCGGAAGGTGAACCTCAGTGGGCGTCGGCCGTCTTCTACGAGCTCGCCGACGGGTCGTCGTACGTTCACCTGGGCGTGCGTGCCACGCCCAAGATCGATTAGGGGCCGGCATGTTCGAGAACCTGCAGGAGCGTTTCGACGAGGCGGCCCGCCGGCACGGCGTGCCGGGCGCCGCGCTGGCGGTCTGGGCGGACGGCGAGCTCACCGAGGTCGCCACCGGTGTGCTGAACAGGAACACCGGCGTGGAGACCACGGCTGACAGCGTCTTCCAGGTCGGCTCCACCACCAAGGTGTGGACCGCCGCCCTGGTCATGCAGCTCGCGGAGGAGGGACTGGTCGAGCTGGACCGGCCGGTCCGTGAGTATCTACCGGAGTTCGCCGTCGCCGACGGCTCGGAGAAGGTCATCACCGTCCGGCACCTGCTCACCCACACCGGCGGCTTCGACGGCGACCTGTTCGAGGACACCGGGCGCGGCGACGACTGCCTGGACAGGTATGTGGGCTACCTGCACGACGCGGGTCACGTACACGCGCCGGGCGCGCTGTTCTCCTACTGCAACGCCGGCTACTGCGTCCTCGGCGCGCTGGTCGAGCGCATGCGGGGCACCACGTGGCACCGGGCGATGCGCGAGCACCTGCTGGGCCCGCTCGGTGCCACGCACTGGGCGCTCCTTCCCGAGGAGGCCGTCCTGTTCCGTGCCGCAGCCGGGCACGTCGGGCCCGAGGGCACCGTCCATCGCACATGGGCGATGCCGAGATCCAACGATCCCGCGGGCGCGAGCATGTGCCTGGCCCCGCGCGAGCTGGTCCGTTTCGGCCGGATGTTCATCGCCGGAGGCCTGGCCGAGGACGGCACCCGGCTGCTGTCGCAGGAGACGGTCGCCGCCATGCGGACCGCGCAGGTCGCCGTTCCCGGGATCTCCGAGATGCTCGGTGACCGCTGGGGGCTCGGCTTCGAGCTGTTCGACTGGGGCGGCGAGGTCTTCGGGCACGACGGCGGGACGCTCGGGCAGAGCACGTTCTGGCGGGTCGTGCCGGGAGCCGGTTTCACGATCGCGATGAGCGCCAACGGGGCCGGCTTCATGGGGCTGCTCACCGACGTGGCCCTGCCGATGGTGGCCGAGGCCACCGGCCTCGGCGTGCCGGACTTCCCGGTCCCGGCCGAGACACCGGAGGTCGTGGAGCTCGCACCGTACACCGGCAGGTACGAGGGGCCGATGCTGGCCTATGAGGTGACCGAGACGGACGGAGCCCTGGAGATCGTCACGGTCCCCGGCGCGTTGATGGTGGAGGTGGGAGTCCCCGGCACCACCACCCGGTTCGTGCACCACCGGGATCACTCCTTCGTCGCCGCGGAACCGGAGAACGGCAGGTATGAGACCCTCACCTTCGTGATGGAGGACGGCCGCGCCGCCTACCTTCACAACGGGCGGGCGCTGCGCCGTGCGTGACGCCACGCACGAGGCATCCGGCGGCACGGGTGCCGGGAGATCCGTTGATGTCAATCTACGTTCGCTATCGTGAGCGGATGAGTGATCGGCCGCGTGCCAGCCTGCGACGCATCCTGGAGGATCTGGGAAGCACCGTGCTGGACGTGGCCGTCTCCCCCGGAGAGCTCGACACCGAGGTCACCGGCGTCCACATCTACGACCCTCTCGACGAACTGCTCCTGCCAGAAGGGGGCATCCTGCTCGCCGTCGGGGTCGACCGCGCCGAGCAGATCTGCGCCCTGCTCGACGCGGTGGGCCCGGCGGCGGGTGTCGTCGTCAAGCAACCGATGGACGTCGACGACCTCGTCCGCGTGAAGGTCCGCGAGACCGGGGTCGCGGTGCTGGGCCTCACCCGGGCCGCCTCATGGGCACAGGTGGCCGCGCTGCTGCGCTCCCTGCTGGCCGAGGGTGATCTCACCGAACCGGGGGAGACCCCACCCGATGACCTGTTCGCGCTGGCCAACGCCGTGTGCGCACTGCTGGACGCGCCGGTCACCATCGAGGACCGGTCCTCACGGGTGCTGGCCTACTCCGGGCGGCAGGACGAGGCCGATCCGGGGAGGGTGGAGACCGTGCTCGGCCGCCAGGTTCCGGAACGGTACCGGCGGATGCTGGAGCAGCGCGGGTTCTTCCGGCAGCTCTACCAGAGTCGCGAGCCGGTCTACATGGAGCTGGACGACGACATCATCAATCGGGTGGCGGTGGCCGTCCGGTCGGGAGATGAGATCCTCGGCTCCATCTGGGCAGTGGTGCGGGAGCCGCTGAGCGAACAGCGTCAGCAGGCCCTCGTCGACGCAGCGAAGATCGTCTCACTGCAGCTGCTCCGACAGCGGGCCGGGGCCGACACCCGGCGACGGCTCCGTGCCGATCTGCTGTCCACGGTGCTGGCCGGCGGCGGGGACGCCGCAGAGGCCGCCGGCCGGCTCGGCATCGCCAGCGAGCGCCTCTGCGTACTCGCCGCTCAGCTCAGCGACGGGCCCGATGCCGACGCCTCCCGTGGGGAGAGCGACAGGCAGCGGTTCTGTGACGCGTTCGCCCTGCACGTCGGCGCCATCCATCCCAGAGCCGCCGCCGCGATGGTCGGCTCGGTGGCCTATGCCGTACTGCCCCTGCATGCCGCCGGTGAGGAGGAGCCGCGGTCCCTGCGGGTCGCCGAGAGTTTTCTCACCCGCGTCGGTTCCCGGCACGCCGCCAATATCGGGGTCGGACGGATGGCACGCAACCTGACGGAAGTGGCCAGGTCCCGGGCAGACGCCGACCGGGCGCTGCGGGTGCTGCGCGCCCGCGGGGCCTCCGGTGTGGTCGCCGGTTACACCGGCGTGCACTTCGAGTCGTTGCTGCTTCAGCTCTCGGACCTGGTCCAGGCCGAGGAGCAGACACCCAGCGGCCCCTACCGGCGGCTCCTGGACCATGACACCGAGCACGGCAGCGAGCTGGCCGCCACCCTGCGGGCGTATCTGGACGCGTTCGGCGATGTCAACGCCGCATCGGCCAGGGTGCACGTGCACGCCAACACCTTCCGCTACCGGTTGAAGCGGCTCACTGAGATCAGCGGCCTGGATCTGGCCGATCCCGAGGCCCGGCTGGCCGTGATGCTCCAGATGCGGATCTTTGGGCCATAGGACGATAGGCCGCCCGCTTTTTGTGAGCGGGGACGAAGAAGGATCGCCGGGAACCGGCAAATGTGGGGCATCACCCCAGCTTCCTGGAGTCCTCATGAGAAACACGGGAGCGGCGGCCGCGCTCGGCGCCCTCAGCCTGTTCGCAGCCGCGTGCGGCGGCCCGGCGGGCACCCAGCCGGGAAAACCCGCCGACGGCGGCACCTTCACCCTCGCGATCAACAGCGATCCCGGTGTACTCGATCCGGCCACCACCGTGTTGTCGGTCACCAACACCTTGCTGTCGTTCGCTTACGACACGCTTGTCCACAACGGGCCCGACGGGAAGATCCTCCCCGGGCTCGCCGAGAAATGGGACGTCAAGCCCGACTCGGTGACCTTCACCCTCCGCAAGGACGTCACCTGCTCCGACGGCTCCAAGCTCACCCCCGCCGACGTGGCCGCAAACGTCGACCACATCACCGACCCCGCCACCAAGTCATCCATCTACGGCGTGATCGTCCCCACGGGGATGAAGGCGGAGGCGGACGACGCGGCCGGAACAGTGCGGCTGTCCACTCCGAAACCGTTCAGCTTCATTCTGGAGAGCACCCCGCTGATGTTCATCGTCTGCGGCAAGGGGATCAAGGACCGTTCCGTGCTGGCCCGGGGTACCTCGGGCTCCGGTCCCTACCAGCTCGAGGAGGCGGTGCCCAGCGATCACTACACCTTCAAGCTGCGCGAGGACTACGTGTGGGGACCCGGCGGCGCCACCACGAAGGAGCCCGGCCAACCGGCCAGGGTCGTGCTGAAGGTCGTGCCGAACCAGCAGACGGCGGCCAACATGCTGATCTCCGGCGACCTCAACGGCGCGGTCATATACGGCGCCGACCGCACGCGGTTGGAGGCCCTCCCGGGGATCGGCAGGTCCGTCCAGTCGGCGGGCAACGGGCAGTTCTTCTACCACCAGGGCGACGGCCGCCCCGCGAAGGATCCGGCGGTGCGCAAGGCGCTCACCCAGGCGGTCAACGTCAAGGAGCTCGCCAAGATCGCCTCCAGCGGCACCGGCCGTCCCATCACCGGACTGGTCAATGAGCCGCGGCCCTGTCAGGGTGACACGGTCACCGGCCATGTCCCGGCCTTCGACGAGGCCGCCGCGGCCGCCGCGCTGGACGCCGCCGGGTGGAAGGCCGGCTCCGACGGTGTCCGCGCCAAGGACGGCCGGAAGCTGACCCTGCGCCTGCTCTACGCCACCGCCATGGGGGCGGGAGTGCAGGCCGCGGTCGAATACCTCGCCGCGGCGTGGAAGAAGGTGGGCGCCGAGGTCACGCTCAACGGCGTCATCGAAACCAAGCTGTCGGAGTCGCTCACCGTCACCCAGGACTGGGACGTCGTCTGGCTGCCGATCAACGTCACGTTGCCCTCGCAGCTCATCGGGTTCCTGTCCGGCCCGGCCGCGCCGAAGGGTGGCAACTTCGCTCACCTGGCCAACACCCGCTACGAGAAACTGGTCACCGAGGCCGGGCTCAAGCCGGGTGAGGAGAGCTGCGGGCTCTGGCGGGAATCGGAGTCCGCGCTGTTCGAAAACGCCGACTTGGTACCGGTCGTGGACACCACCGCCCTGATCGCCGCCAAGAACGCGACGTTCGACAGGCGGGCCGGCATGTTCTGGCCGACCTCGATCCGGATGACCGAGGCAGGCTGAATGGCCGACTCCCCGCGCCCGCCCGCTTCCGGCCCGTCCGATGCCCGCCCGCCCGCCGCGGGCCGGAGGGCCGGCGGGCGGATGCTCACCGGCCGAGCACGTGGCGCGTTCGTGCTCCGGCACGTCGTCCGGTTCGCCGTCTCGATGGCCGCGCTGCTCGTCGCGTCCTTCGCGATGATCCGCCTGATCCAAGGCGACCCCGTGCGCGCCTCGCTCGGCCCGACCGCTCCGGTCGAGCTGATCGCCGCCAGGCGTGAGGCGCTCGGGCTGGACCAGCCGATCCTGTCCCAGCTGCTGTCCTACATCCGCGACGTGCTGAAAGGGGAGTTCGGCACATCCTTCCTCAGCGGGGAGCCGGTCGGCGAGATCATCGCCGCCCGGCTCCCCAACACCCTCTCGATCGCCCTGCTCGCGACCGCCGTCGCCCTGCTCGTAGCGGTGCCGCTCGGCATGTGGGCCGCGATCCGCACCGAGAACGGCCGCAACCGGGGCACCGAGGCGACTTTCACCTCGGTGACCGGTACGGCCATCGCCGTCCCCGAATTCCTCTACTCGATCGCCTTGGTGACCGTGTTCGCGATCGGACTCGGCTGGTTCCCACCCGCGGGCCAGGCCGGGCCTCTCTCCTACGTTCTGCCGATCATCGCCCTGGCCCTCGCGCCCACGGCGATGATCGCCCGCATCTCCCGGGTGGAGACGCTGCGTGAACTGGGCGCCGACTACGTCCGGCTGGCACGGGCCAAGCGACTGCCCGCCGCACGGCTGTACGTCCGGCACGTCCTGCCCAACACGCTCACCGCGACCCTGACCGTGGGCGGACTGCTGCTCGCCGGCCTGATCGCCGGGAGCGTGCTCGTCGAGTACGTCTTCGCCTGGCCGGGCCTGGGACTCCGGATCGTGGAGTCCATCACGCAGAAGGACTATCCGGTCGCCCAAGGCGTGATTCTCGTCTACGGCGCGATCGTGCTGGTGGTGAACCTCGGCGTCGACCTGCTGCTCGGCGTGCTCGATCCCACCTCCGCCCTGAAGGAGAGTTGATGCGGCACCTGCTGCGTACCCCCGCCGGGCTTGCCGGGACCGTCCTGGTCACGCTCATGGTGGTTCTGGCGATCGTCGGGCCCCCGCTGTGGGGCGCCGAGGCGGAGTACATCGATTCCGGGGCCATCCTCCAGGGGTCCTCGGCCGCGCACCCGCTCGGTACCGACAACCTGGGCCGTGACATCCTCGCCCGGGTGCTGGTCGCCGGGCGGATCTCCCTCGGTCTCGCCCTGCTGGCCACGCTCATCGGCGCGACCGCCGGGATCATCCTCGGCGCATTGCCCGCGGTGCTGCCCCACCGCGCCGCGCGGCTGGTCACCGGTACGGTCAACGCGCTGGTCGCTTTTCCCGGCCTGCTGCTCGCGATGTTCACCGCGGTGATCGCGGGGCTCGGCGCGCGAGGGGCGGTACTGGGCATCGGTGCGGCCATCGCGCCTGGGTTCGCCCGGCTTACCCAGACACTCGCCGCTTCGGTGGCCGGAGCCGACTACGTCTCGGCGGCTCGCATGCTCGGCGTCTCCCGGCGGCGCATCATGACGAGCCACATCCTGCCCAACATCGCCGAACCGCTGATCCTCAATCTCGCCCAGGTGCTGGGCGGCGCGCTTCTCGGGCTCGCCGGGATGTCCTTCCTCGGCCTGGGTGTGCAACCGCCGTCATTCGACTGGGGACGGCTGCTCTTCGAGGGGTTCGGCCGGATCTATGCCACCCCGGCCGTCGCTCTCGGTCCCGCCGTCGCGGTGGCGCTCGCGGGCATCGGGTTCAACCTGCTGGGGGACGCCCTGGCACGTGCCGCGTCGCGCACCGCCGTACCGGCGGGGAAGGCCCGTCCGCAGGCCGTCTCCGAGCCCGGCGAGCCCGACCCGGAGGCGATACTGGAGGTGCGCGACCTCACCGTCACCTTCCCCGGCGGTGTGACGCCGGTGCGCGAGCTGTCGCTGACCGTCGCGCCCGGCGAGATCGTCGGCCTGGTGGGAGAGTCGGGCAGCGGCAAGAGCCTGACCGCGTCGGCGATCGGCGGGCTGGTTCCCTACCCGGGCGAGGTGAGCGCGGCGCGGCTGCGGCTGTGTGGCGCCGACCTCGGCGAGCTGCCGGAACAGGAGCGCCGCAAGCTGCTCGGCACGTCGCTGGCGATGGTCTTCCAGGACCCGATGGCCTCGCTCAACCCGGCGCTCAGGGTCGGCGGGCAGCTCGCGGAGGTGGCGACCGTGCACCAGGGCGCGAGCCGTGCCGAGGCCCTGACCAGGGCCGTGGACCGGCTCGGGCACGTGCACATTCCGGAGCCGGGCAGGCGGGCCCGGCAGCACCCGCACGAGCTGTCCGGCGGTATGAGGCAGCGTGCGGTGATCGCGATGGGCCTGATGGGCACACCGCGACTGATCATCGCCGACGAGCCGACCACCGCTCTCGACGTGACCGTGCAGCGGCAGATCCTGCGCCTACTGCGCGAGGTGACCGGCGAGGCCGGCGCGGCGACCCTGTTCATCTCCCATGACATCGCCGTGGTCGGCGAGCTGTGCCACCGGGTCGTGGTGATGTACGCGGGCCGGGTGGTCGAGGAACTGCCGGTCGAGAAGCTGGCCTTCGGCGCCGCGCACCCCTACACCCGCGCGCTGGTCGCCTCGCTGCCCGACATGGACACCGACAGGTCCCTGCCGCTGGCCAGCATCCCCGGCCATCAGCCCGCACCCGTCGAGGTCGGCGGGGGGTGCGCCTTCGCGGCCCGCTGCGAGCTGGCGACCGACCGCTGTGCCGAGCGTCCGCCCCTGATCCCGTACGGCAAGGCGCATCAGGTCGCCTGCTGGGAGGCTTCATGATCATTAAGAATCTGACGGTGCGGTTCGGCGCGTTCACCGCCGTCGACGACGTCACGCTGGAGATCCCGGCCGGGGCGATCGTCGGTCTGGTGGGGGAGTCCGGGTCGGGTAAGTCCACGCTGGCCAGGGCGGTGACCGGGCTGGTGCCGTACACCGGTGAGATCGTCGGCGGTGATCCGCGGCGGATCCAAATGATCTTCCAGGATCCCTACGCCTCGCTCGACCCGCGGATGACCGTGGGCGCGTCGGTGGCCGAGGGGCTCCGTGTGCCCCGCGCCGCCTGCCAGGCGGAGGCGGAGCGGTTACTGTCGCTGGTGTCGCTGCCCGTCTCGCTGGCGGGGCGCTATCCGCGTGAGCTGTCCGGTGGTCAGCGCCAGCGGGTGGCGGTCGCCCGGGCGCTGGGCGCGCGCCCCGAGCTGCTGGTCGCCGACGAGATCACCTCCGCCCTGGACGTCTCCGTCCAGGGCTCGGTGCTCAACCTGGTCCGCTCGCTGCGCGCGGAACTCGGGCTGTCGATGCTGTTCATCTCGCACAACCTCGCCGTGGTCCGGTACGTCTCCGATGTCGTCGCGGTGATGCACCGGGGCAGGCTGGTCGAGATGGGGGCGACCGAAGACGTGGTGGGGTCGCCCCAGGACGACTACACCCGCTCCCTGCTTGAGGCGGTGCCCCGCCTCAGGCGCAGCTGAGAGACGGCCGGTCTCCCGCTTCTCTCCCGTCCGGAACGGGGGAAGCCGAAGACCGGCCGCGGCGTGCGCCACGACCGACTCCTCTTCCCACTGAGGCGGGAAACGCCCGCTAGATGGTGATCCATTCGGTGGAGACGGTGACCTCCTCCAGGATGTCGTGGACGGGGTCGACGCCGATGCCGGGGCCGGTGGGCACGCCGATGTGGCCGTCGTGCAGCTCGAAGGGCGGCGTGACGTCGGTGGCGTAGTAGCGGCGGGAGGCGGAGGTGTCACCGGGCAGGGTGAAGCCGGGTAGGGCGGCCAGGGCCAGGTTGGCGGCGCGGCCGATGCCGGTCTCCAGCATGCCGCCGCACCACAGGGCTACGCCGTGGGCGCGGGCCAGGTCGTGGATGCGGCAGGCTTCGAGGTAGCCGCCGATCCGGCCGGGTTTGACGTTGATGATCGAGCAGGCGCCCAGGGTGATGGCGGCGGCGGCGTGTTCGGCTGATTCGATGGATTCGTCCAGGCAGATGGGGGTGGTCAGCCGGGTGGCGAGCCGGGCGTGCTGGAGCATGTCGTCGTTGGCGAGGGGTTGTTCGATGAGCAGCAGGCCGAAGTCGTCGAGTTTGGCCAGGTGGGTGCTGTCGGCGAGGGTATAGGCGGCGTTGGCGTCGACCTGTAGCAGGAGATCGTCGCCGAAACGTTCGCGGACGGCGCGGACGGGGGCGAGGTCCCAGCCGGGTTCGATCTTCAGTTTGATCCGGGCGTAGCCCTCGTCGAGGTAGCCGGTGACGGCGTCGAGGAGTTGGGGGATGGAGTCCATGATGCCGACCGACACTCCGCAGGGCACGCGGTCGGTGTCCGCGCCGAGGAAGGAGGCCAGGGACTGGCCGCCGGTGCGGAGCTGAGCGTCCAGGACGGCGGTTTCCAGGGCGGCCTTGGCCATGCGGTGACCTTTGAAAGGCCGCAGGGCGCGGCCGGCGGTGTGGGCGTCGGCGTGGGCGGGCAGGGCGGGGATGAGGAAGCGGCGCAGGACCTCGGCGGCGCCGTCGACGTATTCGGGGGAGTAGAGCGGCTGGGACATGGCGACGCATTCGCCCCAGCCCTCGGCGTCGGGGGTGACGACGCGCAGGAGCAGTACGTCGCGTTCGGTCTCGGTGCCGAACGAGGTGCGGAAGGGGGCGACCAGCGGCATCCTGATCCGCCGCAGTTCGATTCCAGTGATCTTCATGATGGTGTGCGGCCTCCGCCGCGTCTCCCTCCGATAGCGTCGCCGGTCAGGCGACCCCGTTACAGGATGTCGCGCGGCTCGCGCCGCGTCCTTCTCCGAGCGCCCCGCCGGCCGGCTCCCGGTGGTCTCCCGGCCCGTGCCGGCCTTCCGCCGCAGGCCTTGCCGGTCAGGGCGGTCAGACGGTCCGTTCCACGAGGTAGTGGCCCTCGCCGGTGAACCCGGTCACCCGGGCACCTTCCCCCATCAGCGTGCCCAGCACGTCGCGCACGGCGTGGCGCCATGCCTTGGCCGCGCCGGGGTCGGTGCGGCGCAGCGCCTCGATGTCGGGCGGGACCGCGACCAGCAGCGTCCGGGCGTCGGTCCGTCCGGCGACCGGGCGGCCGTCGCACTCGGCCAGGGCGGTCACCGCGTCCGGCGGGATCTTCGGCCGGTGCGGCTCGCCTCGTACGGCGGCCAGTACCCGCGGCTCGGTCAGCCGCCAGACGGCGAGCATCCGGTCGGACTCGTCGCCGGTGTTGATCGCGTCCTCCATGACGCCGTAGAAGGACGGCAGGTACTTCTCGGGACGGGCGCCGAGTTTGACCAGGTTGAAGTGGGCGTTGCGGCGTATCAGCGGGTCGTAGGTCCAGGTGATGCGATCCAGGCCCCGGTCGAGTGCCCAGCCGCGCTGGTGCAGCTTGAGCGCGAATCCGATCCCGCGCCCGATGGCGGCGCCGGTGATGTGCGAGTGCAGCACCTGCCCGGCCGGGGCCGCGAGGAAGCCGACCGAGGCGCCCACCAGGCGGTCGCCCTGGTAGGCGCCGGTCACGTAGTTGCCCGCGTGTGACAGCGCCCGCATGAGCTCGACGGTGATGGGCTCGCTGCCGGGATCGGGGTGCCAGATGCCGTCGAACAGCCGGAAGACCTCCTCCAGCTCCTCGATGGAGCGGAGTTCGCGCAGCACCACGCCGTTCACCCGAGCATCGCCCGGACCAGGCCGGTCAGCAGCGCCGTACGGCCGGGCATCTCGGCCACGACCACATGCTCACTGTCGGCGTGGGCACCGCCGCCCACCGCGCCCAGCCCGTCGAGGGTGGGGCAGCCGGCTCCGGCGGTGTAGTTGCCGTCGGAGGCCCCGCCCACTCCGACACCGGAGAGCGGGGCGAGTCCGAGGCCGGCGGCGATCCGCCGGGCGACGGCGAACAGCCCGGCCGATGAGGCCTCCTCCAGGGGAGGACGGTTCGGGCCGCCGATCACCTCCAGCCGGGTTCCGGCGAGCCGGGGGGACAGTGCCCTCATCAGCTCGTCCACCCGCTCCTGCGCGGCGAGGGTGGGCACCCGCACGTCCACCGACACGCGGGCCAGCGCGGGCACGGTGTTGACCGTGGTCCCCGCCGACAGCACCGTGGGCGTGACGGTGGTCGGGCCCAGGCCTGCGGGGTCGCCGGGGGCCGTCGCGCCGAACGGCGTCCCCGGTGCCGCGGAGCCCGGCCGCCGACCCGGAAGGAGGGGCAGCCCGCGCGTCGCGGCGGGTGACGTCTCCGCCGTCGTCATGGCAGAAGGACCACCGTTCACCTGATCGGCGATCCCGGTGACGGCGAGGATCTGGTGGGCCAGCTCGATCCCCGCGTTGGCCCCCTTCTCGGGCTCCAGACCGGCGTGTGCGGCCGTTCCGCGCACCACGAGCTCGTAGACCGACGTACCCTTGCGCGCCGTCTTGAGCGCTCCGCCGTCGGCGCTCGCCTCCAGCACGAACGCGGCCGCGCGGCCGCGTGCCGACTCCTCGATCAGCGCGCGTGAGGACGGTGAACCGACCTCCTCGTCGCCGGTGACCAGCACGCACACCCCGTCCGGCGACGGCAGCGCGGCCAGCGCGTGGAACGCCTGCACCAGCCCGGCCTTCATGTCGAACACCCCCGGCCCCCGGGCGATCCCGCCGGCCACCGACCAGGGGCGCTCGGCCAGCGTCCCGAGCGGCCAGACCGTGTCGTGGTGGCCGACCAGCAGGACCCGGGGCGTGCCGAAGGTCCACCGCAGGTGGGTGACCCCGCCGATCACGATCGTCTCGGGGCGTGCGCCGAGCCTCCTGAACCCCTGGTCGGCGACCACCCGGGCGCTACGGGCCACCGCCTCGTGGTCGGCGGAGAACGACTCGCACGCGACGAGCTCCTCCAGGTCCTCAAGCATGACGTCCAGGTTCACCGTGGTCGTCCCAGCTCCGCGCGGAACAGCCGCAGGACGTTGCCGCCGATGATCTTCACGATCTCCTCGTCGGCGAAGCCGTGCTTGAGCAGGGCGTCGGTGACCAGGGGCAGGCCGCTCGGGCCGGCCAGCCCGGGCAGGACGGCCAGGGGGGCGATCTCGCCGTATCCGAGATCCTCGCAGCACGGAGGTGTGACGTCGGTCAGCACCTCGCGGATGAAGTCCGGGCCGAGGCCGACGTGGTCGATGCCACCGACCTGTGCGATGTGCTCGATGTGGTCCACCAGACGGTCCACGGTGAACTCCGCGGGGTCCGCGGCAAGGAAGCTCGGCACGAAGTTGACGCAGACCACGCCGCCGGTGGCGGCGACGGCGCGGATCTGGTCGTCGGTCAGGTTGCGGTGGTGGTCGCGGAGCGCGCGGGCCGAGGAGTGGGTCGCCATCACCGGCCTCCTCGCCAGCTCCAGCACGTGCCCCACCCCCGAG
>NZ_JBEXGU010000112.1:0-31104 GCF_040607515.1 Streptosporangium sp. NPDC005286
CACGGTGATCTCGCCGGAGATGATCTTCTGCTTGTACTCGTCGAGCTTGGTCTTGATGTCGTCGACCTGGCCACCGGTGGCCCCGGGTCACCTCGGGCGTACCCCCCGGGTCACTTCGGGCTGTACGCCTTGGCCTTGGAGACCACCGCGGCGGAGTCGAACTCGTTGGCCGCCGGCAGCAGGCTCGCGTCCCAGACGTCGGCGATCACCGGGTCCTTGGTGATCTGCCCGGCGCCCTTGGTGTAGGCGGCGGTCTTCGTCCACTCCTGGTCGCTGATCGCGCCCCAGTCCGCGAAGGTCTCCGGCTCGCCGGTGGTGGGGGTCGCGGTCTTCAGCCACGCCGCCATGACCTTGGTGTCGTCGGCGATCCGGTCCTCGGCGGACTTGCCCGCCAGGATCTGCGGGAAGACCGTGTAGCCGATGCGGGCGGCGGCCTCGTTGTTGACCGCGGAGAAGAGCATGCCCTGGTAGCCGGCGCGCAGGAAGCGGGTCAGCACGTCCTTCTTCTCGTCGAAGGCGTCCTTGCGCACGGCGAAGGTGATGGAGCGGATCCC
Source organism: Streptosporangium sp. NPDC005286 (assembly GCF_040607515.1). Taxonomy (NCBI): domain Bacteria; kingdom Bacillati; phylum Actinomycetota; class Actinomycetes; order Streptosporangiales; family Streptosporangiaceae; genus Streptosporangium; species Streptosporangium sp. NPDC005286. The sequence continues at coordinate 555 of NZ_JBEXGU010000112.1, forward strand.
CTGGAACATGTCCGGGTTGGGGAGGTACTCGTAGGTGACGCCGGAGTTCTCGATCGTGGCGTACGCCTGGGTGTAGAGCGCGAGCGCGTCCACCTGGCCGCTGCTGATCGCGCTGGCGGCCTGCGCGCCCACACCGACGGGCAGCAGCTCGACGTCCTTCTCCGGGTCCAGCCCGGCCTCGCGGACGTAGCCCCGCGCGTACGGGCTGGAGCCCGACGCCAGGCTGATGACGCCGATCTTCTTGCCCTTGAGGTCGGCGCCGCTCTTGATGCCGCTGCCCGGCTTGACCGCCATGACCCACGGCCAGTTCTGCACCAGGCCGCCGATCGCCTTGACCGGCACGCCCTTCTCCACCGCGGCGAGGATCGAGCCCGCGTCGGCCGCGGTGATGTCGGCGCTGCCGGACGCGACTGCCTGGATGGCGGCCACGGACCCGTCGGCGTTGATGGTCTCGACGTCCAGGTTCTGCTCGTCGAAGAAGCCCTGGTCCTTGGCCACCGCGTAGGCGGCGACCTCCTCCTTGGGGCCGATGACCGCCGAGGCGATGGCGAAGGTGATCTTTCCTCGGGCGGTCTGGGCACCGTCGGCGCCCTCGGGGGCGGCGGTGTCGCCTCCACCGCAGCCGGCCAGCATGGTCAGTGTCGCGACGGTGAGGGCGCCAACGCCCAGTCGCAGGGATTTCTTCACGTACGGCACCTCTGTCAAACCGATGGGGTGGGGGGTGTCAGGCCTGGGAGGGGGAACCCGGCCTCGCTGAGGTCGTTGTAGACGTGCTGCTCGGCGATGAGACCGTCGCGGATGACGAACACGTCCACGTAGCGGATGCCCGAGAAGGGGGCTCCGGCCAGGTCCTCGCCGTACAGGGTGCCCAGGGAGGTGACGACGACGGCGTCGTCACCGTCACCCTCGAAGTACCGTTCGCGGTTCTTGCGCACCCACAGGTAGCGGCCACCGGCGCCGGCGACCATCTCCGACAGTGAGGTGAAGACCAGGTCCCCCGGGAAGACGAGCCGCACCCCCGGCGCGAGGAGCCTGGCGGCCTCGTCGAGGTCGCGGTCCTCGCACAGTTGCAGGTAGTGGTCGACGAGCTTGGCCGCCGTGCCGGTGGCCATCAGCCGGCCTTGGCCGCCAGGGCGGCTTCCCACTGGTCGCGCAGCGGGTGCTCGGCGGGGCCGCTCTCCGCGATGATCCTCATCAGGCGGTTCATCATCGCGTCGCGCTGGTGCTCCAGGGTCCGGCGCTCCGCCTCGTCGGGCACCAGGGAGTCGAGCTCTCCCTCGGAGAGGACGTCGTGGCGGACCAGCAGCGCCTCCAGACCGTGCAACCGCTGGTTGGCGACGTGCAGGTCGGTGCTGAGCTGCAGGACCAGGTCGAGCAGCTTGCCAAGGTGACGGTCGCGGAAGTAGTCGAATTCGTCGCTCATCAGTTCTCCGGCTTGTTCGCGGCGAGAGCCGCCCACGGGAAGTGCCATTCGCGCCGGTCGCCCCAGCCCTCGGGGCGCACGCCCTCGTTGCGCTCGTCGAACGGGGACCAGGACGCGTCGGTCAGACCGGCCTCGCGGCAGAACTCCAGGAGGTCGGAGGCGAACAGGTCATGGAAGAAGGGCTCGTTGTTGCGCTCGGCGTGCTCGAAGATCGTCGCGTCCCTGAACGGGTCACCGGTCGGCTGGAACTCCAGGAAGCGGAGCGCCCCACCGGGCCGCAGCAGGCGGGCGGCCTCCTGGATGGTCTCCCGTACCGCCTGGGCCGGCATCTCGTGCAGCACCATCGTGCCGGTGACCACGTCGCAGGAGCCGTCCGGCAGGCCGGTCGTCCTGCCGTCGCCCTGGAGGTAGGTGATCGCGACGTCCTCGGCCTCGGCCTCGGCGTGCGCCAGGCGCAGGCCGGGGGCGGCGAAGTCGATGCCGATGACCTCGGCCTGCGGGTAGCGCTTCGCGAGCGGGCGGGTGCTCTTGCCGAAGCCGCAGCCGATGTCGATCACGCGGGCCGCGTCCGGCAGGTCGGGCAGCGCGGTCTGGGTGAACAGCTGGTGGAACTTGTAGCCGTCGTTGTCGCGCAGCATGACGATCCGCGCGCCGAACTCGTAGACGTAAGCCGACAGGTCATCGGAGAAGAACCCGCCGGGCTGGATGTGGATGTCGAAGTCGGTGTACCAGTCCGGCAGCTCCACCTCGGAATTCAGCACGAGCTTGCCCTTCGGCGCCGCCACCTCGCCCAGTTGGTCGACCAGGTCGGCGCGGCGGCTGATGACGGCGTCACCGGCCGTCTTCCACAGCATCTTCTGCTGCACCCGCTCAAGGTGGCTGAACCACGAGTAGAGGCTCAGGTTACGGAAACGCTCGCCGGCCTCCTCCACGGTCTGCGCGGGAGCGCCGTCGGCGCGGTACTCCTCGGCGAGGGCGGGGTAGAGCGTGTCGGCCCACCTCTTGCGCATCGCCAGGATGTAGTCCACGGTGGAGCGTTCGTCGAAGGTCAGGCGATCCTCAATATCGATCATGGTTCTCCTTCTAGGGGTCGAGCGGTGCCCCTCTACGGCGCCGCGTCGGGGTCGACGGGGAACGGTGGCGGTGTGGTCGGGGCGTGGTTCGGGGCGTGGTTCAGCGCGCACGGGCCAGCGCGGTCGCGCCGCTGACGGCATCGGTCAGGAAGGTGCCGGCGAGCCGTCCCTCATAGACCGCCTCCAGCGCGGTCCGCGGCGCGTTGGCGTCGCCGACGACGTGCACGCGGGGGGCCTCGGGCAGGGCGTCGAGCTCGCGGTAGAGCTCGTCCACGGCGGTGGGGGTGCCCGCGTCGACGATCGCGGTCACGCCAGGCATGGTCTCCACATCACCGCACAGGGTGTCGCGGAGGGTGAGCAGGCCTCCCTCGACGCCCTGCGGGACGCGCAGCGGGTGGACCTTGACCCCCAGTTCACCGAAGCGGTGGGTGAGCGCGAGCCTGGAGTACGTGGTGATGCGGGCCGAAAGCGAGGCGGTCGGGGAGAGCAGGTGCACCTTCGCCCCCAGCCCGGCCAGGTGCTCGGCGATCGACGCGGCGGGCCAGGCCCCCTCGTCGTCGCGGACGACGACGGTGCCGCGCAGCGGCGAGGCCGGGTCCTCCAGGGAGGTGACCGCCTGCCACAGGTCGAACACCGGAGGCCCGCCCGGCAACTCCCGCCGCCGAGGCCGCGAGCCCGTCGCCACGATGACGTCGTCGACGCCCTCGTGGCGACCTCCCGCGAGGAGGTCCGCCGCCTCGACGCGGTGCCCCAGCAGGATCGTGATCCGCTCGGCGGCGACGTCCCGGCTGAGTTCCGAGGTGAGCAGCGCGAGGCGCTCCCTGCCGGGTACCCGGGCGGCGATCGCCACCTGGCCGCCCAGCTCGGGGCCGGCCTCGGCGAGCGTCACGTCGTGGCCGGCGCGCCGGGCCGACAGCGCCGCCTCCATGCCCGCGGGACCGCCGCCGACGACGAGGACCCGGCGGGGACGGGCACCGGCGAGCGGCGACTCCGCCCTCGTCCGCCGCCACTCCCGTTCGGCGCCGACCTCGGGGTTGACCACACAGGAGATCGGCAGGCTGCTCTCCAGCCGCCCGATGCAGCCCTGGTTGCAGGCCAGGCACGAGCGGGACTCGTGCGAACGGCCCTCCATCGCCTTGCGGACCAGGTGGGGGTCGGCGATGTGCGGCCGCGCCAGCCCCACGAGGTCGGCCTCACCGGAGGCGACCAGCTCGACGGCCTCGGAAAGGCTGTCGAGCCGGCACACCGCCAGCACGGCCAGGTCGGGGAAGCTCCGCTTGAACAGCGCGGCGTGGTGCCGGAACGGCGCGTGGCCGAAGCTCATGTCGGCCATCTGCGTCGCCAGCGAGTAGCTGCCGTGGTAGGCCGAGTGGCTGACGTGCACGTAGACGAGCGGGAACTCACCGCGCAGCAGCCCGACGACCTCCAGCATGTCCTGCGGCGTCAGACCGCCGGGCAGGAACTCGTCGGCGCTGATCCGCAGGCCCACCGGCAGGTCCGGCGCCTGCCGGGTCACCGAGGCGAGCACCTCGCGGGTGAGCCTGAGACGCCCGTCGAGGTCGCCACCGTAGCCGTCGGTCCTGGTGTTGGTGACCGGCGAGAGGAACTGCTGGAGCAGGTGGCCGTGGCCGAGATGGACCTCCACACCGTCGTACCCGGCCTGGGCCATGCGGCGGGCGGCCGCGCCGAACGCGTCGACGACCGTGGCGATGTCACCGTGTCCCATCGCGTGCGGGACGTGCGCCCCGGCGGCCCACGGCACGTCGGCCGCCGACCAGGCCGCGGTGCGGGTCGCGTCCCCGGAGGCCTGCCGCCCCGCGTGCATGATCTGGGCGAAGATCCGTGTCCCCTCGGCCCGCACGGCCTCCGCGACCTCGGCGTAGGCCGGGATGGAGGAGTCGTCGAAGCTGCCCAGGCTGATGTGCCTGCCGGCGCTGGTGGGATGGACCCGCACCGCCTCGGTGATGATCAGCCCCACCCCGCCTCTGGCACGCTCCAGGTGGTAGGCGGTGTGCCGGGTGGTCGGGCGGTTGTCCAGGCCGAAATTGGTGGTGTGGCCGGGCACGAAAACCCGGTTGCGCAGCGACACCGGCCCCAGCCTGACGGGCGAGAACAGCGGTCCCGGATCCGGCATCGTCGCCCTTCTTTCTCTCGGTGGCGTGAATGTGACCGTGGGCACCCGTCGGATCCCCATCGTTCCGTTCAGCGGTACGGCGTTCAGATGAACCGAACGGCGTGGAACGAACAGTAAGGAGTGACAAAGAGGGAGTCAATGGTTGATTTGAAATTCCGGGCAGCCGTAACATGCTTCTAACCCATCCCCAAAAAGACCTGATCCACCGCCGGTGCGGCACCCCGAACGGAAAGGACACACCGGTACGGCCCCTCGGACACCCTCGCCTTCGAGTCACGCGCCCCGCGAACCGCGCCGTCCTGACGCACGGTGTTCGGCACGCAGCGTTCGGCACGCGGCGTTCGGCACGCGCCGATTCATGCCGCGATGAGGTCGTCGGCAGACCAAGCCCTTCAGCAACGCTCGCGGTGTTCGGCGGGCGACCACGTCACGGGGCTTGAGCAACAACGAAACGGCCAGCAGGTCACGTCCCGTTGAGTGGTGTGACTCAAGCCGATCATGTGACGTCGGCGCCTGTCACGCGACTACGAGTATCTGATCATTGGCGGACCGTCGAGCCGCGGCGCTCCTTGCGGATGTGCAGTTGGGCGGGGACCCGGGTGCGCAGCTCGGCGACGTGGCTGACGATGCCGACCGCGCGGCCGTTGTCGCGCAGGCCGTCGAGGATGTCGAGCACCCCGTCGAGGGTGTCCTCGTCCAGGGTGCCGAAGCCCTCGTCGACGAAGAGCGTGCCGATGTCGACTCCCCCGGCCTCGGCGGTGACCACGTCGGCCAGGCCGAGGGCCAGGGCCAGGGAGGTGATGAAGCTCTCGCCGCCCGACAGGGTCGCCGGGTCGCGGCCGACGCCGGTCCAGCTGTCCAGGATGTGCAGGCCGAGCCCGCCGCCGGACCTGCTCCGGTCGCCGGCGGAGCGGTCGCGGTTGTGCTCCAGCAGGTAGCGCCCGCCCGACATGTGGTCGAGCCGCTCGTTGGCCGAGGCGACCACCTGGCTGAGGCGCTCGCCGAGCACGTACGAGGAGAGCCGCATCCGCCACCGGTTGTCGGCGGAGTTCCCGCCGGTCAGGGCGGCGAGCCGGTCGGCCAGGCGGTGCTGCTCGTCGGCGGGCCGCCAGCGTTCCAGGCAGGCGGCCAGCTCGGTGCGGAGCGCGGCCAGCCGGGCCAGCCGGCTCTCGGCCTGGCTCCGCTCGGAGAGCAGACGGGCATGGGCGGCGTCGGCCGCGTCCCGCGCCTCGCGCAGGCTCAAGAGGTCGGGTTCCGGCTCGGCGGCGGCGGCGACCAGCTCGGGGTCGGCGAGCATCGCGACGACCGCGGCGCTCTCCGTGGCGAGCTCGTGGAGACGGGCGGCCTTCTCCTCCCGGTCGGCGGGAGAGCGTACGGCCGCGCGGGCGTCGTCCAGCCCGAGGAAGCCCGCCTCGACGACGGCGCTCAGCGCCCGGTCGCGGGCGGTCACCAGCTCGGCGGCGCTGACCCGCTCGTCCCTGACCGCCTCGACGGCCTCCCTGAGCAGTTCCGCCTCGTCGGCCAGCCGGTCCAGCCTGACGGTCAGCGTCGGGTCCTGGCCGCGTGCCTCGTCGATGCGCCCGGCCAGCCGCTCGGCGTCGGCGCCGAGCCTTTCGACGTCCGTACGGCGGGCCGCCAGGTCGACGGCGAGTTCGCGCGAGCGTTCCCGGAGCCGCTCGGACTCGGCGGCGATCCCGGCCGCCTCCGCCGCCAGCGCCGGCTCGGCCTCGGCCGACTCCCGGAGCGCGGCCAGCACCCCCTCCGCCTCGGCGAGCTCGCCCGCGGCGTCGGGTACGGCCAGGTCGGTCCGGGCGCTCGCCTCCCGGTGGGCCGCGGTGACCTCGACGGCGTGGACGGCGGCGGCCAGGGCCGCGGAGAGACGCTCGGCCTCCGCCGCCAGGCGGTCGCGGCGGGCCTGGACCGTGAGGTCGTCGCCCCGGGCCCCGGCCAGGCGGGCGGTCAGGCGCTCACGCTCGGCCTGCCATCCCGCCAGGCGGGCATGGCCTTCGGCGAGCCGCCGGGTGATCTCCTCGATCCGGGTTCTCGCGCCGTCCAGCTCGGCGGCGATCCGCTCCACCTCGGTGGCGAGGACGTCCTCGGCGCCTGCCGTAGAGGTCAGCGCCTCCAGTTCCCGTTCGGCCTCGGCGAGGGTCTCCCCCGCCCGTTCCCCGGTCTCCTCCCCCGCGACGGCGAGGACCTCGTCGAGGCGGGAGAGCAGCACCGTGACCGTGGTCTCCGCGCCCCGGCGCCGTTCCTGGGCCGCCTCGTAGGCGCCCTGGGCCGCGTGCTCGTCCTCGGCGGTGTGCGCCTCGTCGGCCGGGGCGGCGGGAGCGGGGTGGTCGGGCGAACCGCACACCGCGCAGGGGTCGCCAGGGGTGAGCTTGGCGGCGAGCTCGGCGGCCATGCCCTCGATCCTGGACCGCTGGATGTCCTGGTAGCGGTCGCGGAGCGTCTGCGCGAGGTCGGTGGTCTCGACCTGAGCGGCGCGCGCGACCTCCAGCTCGGCGCTGAGCGCCTCGCGGCGCCGTACCGCGGTGAGCACCGCGGTGGCGGCCTCGGCACGCGCCCGCGCGGCCGGAATTCCCGCCCCGGCGGCCCTGGCCTCGTTCAGCCGTACGGTCGCCTCCGCCGCCTCGGCGGGCAGCCCCTCCCGGCGCTCGCGGACCTCGGCCTCCTGCCGGGCCGCCTCCGCGAGCTCACCGTCAAGTGCGGCGATCAGCCCGTCGAGTTCGGCCAGCCGGGCCTCCTCGACCCGCAACCCCTCCAGCCCGGCCAGCTGTCGCCCGCACTCCCTCTCCCGGGCGGCGAGGACCTCGCGGATCTCACCGGGTTCGACGGACGGGCCGGCGCCCTCGCGACGGGTCCCGAGCACGTCATGGGCCCCGCCCGGAAGCGTGTCACCGCTCCCGGCGGGAAGCCCTGCTCCGAGCGGGGCGTGGGCTTCGGGAGTGGCGAAGGCGTCGCGGACCCCTGGCGGGAGAGCGGCAAGCCCGGCGGCGAGGTCGGCGCGGGCCGCGGCCAGGCCGGCGGCGAGGCGGTCGCGCTGCTCGGCCGCCCGGAGGCGGGTGGCGGCGCCCTCGACCGCCGACTCGGCGGCGGGGATGCGGGCGGCGTCCAGACGGGCGGCGGTGAGACGCTCGTCCACCTCCCGCCGGAGCTCGGGGATGACCTTCAGGCGGGAGTCGGCCACGGCCTGCGCGGCGGCCAGCTCGACGATCTCGCGAGCGGTCCTCTCCCGCTCCTGGACGATCTCCGCCAGGCGTGACTCCTCCGCGCGCAGCTCGCCCAGGCGGGTGATCTCGCTCCGGCGATCGCGTTCCAGCTCGACCAGGTGGCCGAGCAGGGCGTGACGGCGGTCCGCGTCGGCGTCCGCCCGGTCCCGGGCGTCGTCGCAGAGCGCGTCGGTACCCGTACGGTCGCGGACGACGTCGGAGGTGGCATCGAGGAGAGGGAGTGCGCGGGCGACGGCGTCGGCGGCCAGGCTTCGAGCCTTGGTCGCGGCCTCGGCACGCTGCTCGGCGCCCTGGATCAGCGGCAGCACCCGGTCGGCGGTCGCCGCCTCCTCCAGGAGGGTCTCCAGGTCCGCCCGTTCCTCGGCGGTCTCCTCCAGCGCCCGGCTCCTGGTCAGCGCCTCGGCGTGGCGGCGGCGCCGGTCGGCCAGCGCGGTGCCACGTTCCAGGCTCTCGCGCGCCTGCCGTACGGCGGCCTCGCCACCAAGGCCCACACCGCTCAGCCGCGTGACCTCCCGTGCCGCGAGTTCCTCGACCGCGTGGGCCCATCCCAGTGGGTCATCCTCCACCGAGACCTCCGCCGAGGCTTCGGTCAACGCGGCCGAGAGCGCGGACCCCGCGGCTTCCTCAAGGCGTTTCACCGCGAAGTCGACCTCCTTGCGGAGGGCCTGCTGCTCGCGGAACGCCTCGGTGCGCCGGTCGGCGAGCCAGGACTCGGCGGTGGCGTAAACCTTCACCGAGAAGAGGCGCTCCAGGACCTTGCGCCGGTCCTCCCCGTCCGCACGGAGGAACTTCGCGAAATCCCCCTGGGGCAACATCGCGACCTGGAGGAACTGCTCGGCGTTCATGCCGAGCAGGGTGCCGATGAACTCCCCCGCCTCGTCGACCCGGTTGGTCAGCCCCGCCCACTCCCCCGAGGGGGCGAACTCCTGGAGCAGTGCCTTCTCGTTCTCCCTGGTCGTGCCGGTGCCCCTGAGCTTGGGGCGCTGCCAGCCGGGCGACCGGGTGATCTTCAGCCGGCGCCCCCTGATCGTGACCTCCAGTGCCACGCTGGGCCCACGTCCCGGGGGCGCGTGGTCGCAGCGCAGGCTCTTGGCGCTGTCGCGCCTGCCCGGCACCCTGCCGTACAGGGCGTAGCAGAGCGCGTCGAGCACCGTGGTCTTGCCCGCCCCCGTGGGGCCGTGGATCAGGAAGAGCCCCGCCTCGGCGAGGGCGTCGAAGTCGACCTGCTCCTCACCGGGGAAGGAGCCGAAGGCGGTGATCCACAGACGGTGCGGGCGCATCTACGCCATCGCCTCCTTCGCGCGGGAGGCCTCGACGGCCCTCTGCAGCAGTTCGGTCTCGGCGGGGTCGGCGGCCTCGCCGCGCACCTCGCGGACGAAGTCGAGGGCGACCTCGATCTCGGGGCGCCCGGCCACCCTGGGCCGGGTGACGGTCTCACCGACCCCGCCCTCGGGTTCGAAGGACAGCGCGAGCGTGTGCGGAAAGCGGGACCTGAGCCGCTCCATCGCGCCCTTGGGCCGGATCCGGTCGACGAGCGTCACCTGGAGCCAGTGGTCCTCGTAGCGGGCGTGCTCGGGTGCGGCCAGCAGGTCGTCGATGCGACCGGTGAGCCGGCTGACCGGCCTGGGCACCGGAGCCTCGGCGAACTCCGCGCGCTCGTACCCGCCGGGGCCGATGTCGACCAGCCAGGACCCCTTCACCTGGCCGGCCTCGGAGAAGGAGTAGGCGATCGGGGAGCCGGAGTAGCGGACGGTCTCGCTCATCCGCTGGCGACCGTGCAGATGGCCGAGCGCCACGTAGTCGACACCGTCGAAGGCGGACACCGGGACGTGCGCGACGCCTCCCACGCTGATGTCGCGCTCGCTGTCGCTGCCCCGTCCCCCGGTCACGAACGCGTGGGCGAGGACCACCGACCGAGGTCCGCGCCGGGTGAGGTCGGCGCGGATCAGGGACATGGCGTGCCCGATCGCGGCGGTGTGGGTGCGCTCGGGCAGCTCCCAGGGGGCGCGCACCAGCTCGGGCTCCAGATAGGGGATGCCGTAGAAGGCGACGTCGTCGACGACGACCGGCTCGCCGACCCGCTCGGGGTCGGTGCGCAGGTGGACGCCTGCCGCGTCGATGAGGTGCGCGCCGAAGCCGAGACGGCGCGCCGAGTCGTGGTTACCGCTGATCAGCACGGTGCGCGCCCCGGTGTCGACCAGCCGCCGCAGCGCCTGGTTGCACAACTCGACCGCGTCGACCGAGGGCAGCGCCCGGTCGTAGACGTCACCGGAGACCGCGACCACGTCGATCCGCTCCGATCTGACGGTCTCGATCAGATGGTCGACGAAGGCACCCTGGGCGGCCAGGAGACTCTCCCGGTGGAACGAGCGGCCCAGGTGCCAGTCCGATGTGTGCAGCACCCGCATGTCGCACGAAGCTAACAGGACTCAGCGACAAATGTGGCCACTCACATCACTCGGATCGCCCGTCCCGCTCAGGGTTTTCGTCCATGAGTACGCTTGAAGATCGGAGGGAACGATACCGGGAAACGACGATCACGGAGGCGAGTGACGATCGGGGATCGGATCGGTAACCAGGCCGGCCGTGGCGTTCTGAGCGTCGCCTCCGGCCTGATCCTCGTGGTTCTCGCGACGGTGGGCTACACCCTGCCGCCGCCGTTCGACCCGACCCCGCTCCGCGCCGATCCGGTCTTCCAGACCCTTCCTCCCCAGCCGCCGGACGAGGTCAGGCCGGTCGCCGCGACCAGGCAGATCACCACGCAGGACGTCACCGTCACGGCCGAGGACGGTACACCGCTCGAGGCGACGATCCGCGCGCCGGTCGCCCCCGGACGCCACCCGGCGCTGGTCTTCGTGCAGGGGGCCGGGCCCGGGGTCAGAGGAGAGTTCACGACCCAGGCCGAGTGGCTGGCCAGGGCCGGGATCGTCACCCTCGTCTACGACAAGCGGACCGTGGGCTACGACTTCCGCAACCGTGACTTCGGCCTGCTCGCCCGCGACGCCCTGCTCGTTCTGGAGGAGCTGCTCGTCCGCGACGACGTCGACCCGGCCAGGGCGGGGCTCTGGGGGGTGAGCGAGGGCAGCTGGGTGGTGCCCATCGCCGCCACCAGGAGCAGCGCCGTCGGGTTCACCGTGCTGGTGTCGGCACCCAACGTCTCCCCCATGCGGCAGGTGACCTGGGCACTGGGCGAGCAGCTCGAACGGCTGTACGCGCCCAGCGGGGTACGCGAGCTGCTCACCCGCGCCATGGGCGCCGTCGACATGAACTTCCTGCGCTACGACGGCCTGCCCGCGCTGCGCGGGATGCGGCAACCGGTCCTGGCCCTGTACGGCACGCGCGATCCCTCGATCCCGTTCGTGGAGAGCAGCATGGCGTTGACCGGCGCGCTCACCGAGGGCGGCAACAGCGACTACACCATCCGCTACCTCGACCGCGCCGACCACGGCATGCGCGTGCACGGCGGCCCGTTCGCGCCCGGCTACCTGCAGACGCTGGCCAACTGGGTCCTGGGCCTGCCCGGCACGGCCAGACCCGTGGTGCGCATCGCCGGCGCCACGCCGATCCAGCGCCTGGCGGCCAGCGACGTTCCCGCGGCTCCCTGGTACGCCGGGGGGACCGTCATCGGGCTGACGCTCTGCCTGGCCGCGGTCGGCTACGTGGTCGGCCCGGTGGCCGAGATGGTGGTGCGGCTCCGCGGCCGGTCACCCGCCGCGGAGGCCAACGCCCGGATCTGGCCACCGGTCCGGCGACGGTTCCGCCGGATGGCGTGGACCGGGGCCGGGCTGCTCGTCTCGGTGGTGGCGTTCATCACGCTGCTCGTGCTGTTCTCGGTCAACCAGGCCGGGGCGTGGCCCGCGGTGCTCACCGGGTGGCTGGTCATCAGGGTCCTGGCGCTGCTGATGCTGCTGCAGGAGGTCACGGGCGTGGCGGCCGTCGTCGCCGGGTTGCGGGAGGGCTGGGAGCCCTCCCGTCCGCAGAGTTTCGCGATCGCCGGGGTGCTCGGCGGCACCGCCCTGCTCCTGGTGGCCGCGGCCTACTACGGCCTGTTCGCCTTCCCCTGGTGATGTCCTGATCGCCGGCGCGACATCTCGGCGGGTTCCCGTTCCACCCACGCCACCTCTCGCATCCTGACCCGCCGGCGAGACCCGGAAGGTCAGGGACGGTCGAAATCACAGGATAAAGCCTTGTCAGCTTCCCGAGTTGTTCACCGACTTGTCGCCCGCGACCTGGTTTCGCCCCCCTACCATCTCCCTGCGGCGGTCAAGTCCGAGTCGAGCGCGAGGAAACGGGGAGCAATTGCGGGACAGATCAAAGCCGCCCGGCGTCGGTGCGGTCATCGGCTGGACGGCGCTGGCCGCCATCGCCCCGGGCGCCGCGCATCTGCGCGCCGGATGGCGAAGGACCGGGCTGGCGCTGCTGTGCGCGTACGCGGCGCTGCTGCTGGCCCTGCTCTGGGTCGCGCTCACCTCCGACCTCGGTGACCTCGCCGGGCAGTTGGTCTCCTCCTCCTGGCTGACCGGCGTCACGGTGGCCTCCCTGGCGCTCGGCGTCGCCTGGTTCGTCCTGGTCGTGCACTCGTTCGTGGTGATGAACCCCGGCACGCTGCCCGGCGCCGGGCAGGCGGTCGCCGGGGTCCTGGCGGGAACGCTCGCGGTGGCCGTACTGCTGCCGTTCGGCCTCCTCGGGCAGTACGCGGCGGTCTCGCAGTCGGCACTGGACGACGTCTTCAGTGCCCCACCCACTTCACGCCCCACCAGCGGCGGGGGTAGCGAGGACGACCTGTGGGCGAGCCGCGACCGGGTGAACATCCTGCTGCTCGGCGGGGACGCCGACACCCACCGGGTGGGCGTGCGGACCGACAGCATCAACGTGGCCAGCGTGGACGTCAAAACCGGCAACACCGTGCTGCTGAGCCTGCCGCGCAACCTGGAGAACGTCCGCTTCGTCCCCGGCTCCCCCATGGCGAGGCGCTTCCCCGACGGATTCAGGCTCCCGGCCAACCCGGACGGCTCGCGCGAGGACCTGCTCTTCGCCGTCTGGGAGTACGCCGACGCGCACCCGGAGATCTTCGGGGGCCGCGAGAGGCAGGGAGCGAAGACGCTCATCGACACGGTCGGCTACACGCTGGGCCTGAAGATCGACTGGTATGCCCTGGCCAACATGTGGGGCTTCGCCCGGCTGATCGACGCGATCGGCGGCGTGACGGTGACCGTGCCCCAGGACGTGGTCTTCGGCAAGTACGACGAGGGCCTGGTCAAGGCGGGTACCCGCAAGCTGCGCGGCGCCGACGCGATGTGGTTCGCCCGCTCGCGCACCAACAGCGACGACTACACCCGGATGGGACGCCAGCGGTGCGTGCTGGGCGCCCTGCTCTCCCAGGCGGACCCGGCGACCGTGCTGTCGCGGTTCAACCAGGTCGCACTGGCCACCAAGGAACTGCTGCGGACCGATATCCCGCGCCCGATGCTGGAGCACCTGGTCCCGCTGGCGCTGAAGGTCAAGAACGCGAAGGTGACCAGCGTCCAGTTCGTCCCGCCGCTGATCAACACCGGCTACCCCGACTGGAGCAAGATCCGCACGGTCACCGCGAAGGCCCTGCACTCCTCGGCCGTCACCAGGCGTCCCCTCACCGCCACAGCGGCCCCCACAGCGGCCCCCACGGCCACCCCCCAGGCCACGACCTCCCGCACGCCCCTCCCCAAGGCGAGCACCACGGCGAAGCCGGACCCGACCGCTCCCAAGGGCATCACCGAAGGCTGCGGCTGAGCAGGGCCGGCCGGGAACGTCGCGCTAGGCCGAGTACGACTCCTTGGCCAGGCGGCGGACCCGGGCCTCGTCGATGCGGTGGCCCAGGCCCGGCTGGGTGAGTGGCACGGCCACCACGCCGCCGGAGGCGCCGACCGGCGGGTCGACGATCTGCGCGCTGCGCGGCGGTTCGGCCACGTCGCAGGGCAGGGTGCAGCCGGGCAGGCTGGCGGCGGCGACGGTGGCCGCGCGGGCCAGCCCGGTGCCCCGGCCTCCGGCGCAGGCGATCTCCCATCCGGCGCGCACCACACGGTCGTGCACCCGCCGCACCTCGCGCAGGGAGCCCAGGGCCGATGGGCGGAGCAGCAGCGCCCTGCCCGCCCTCGCGGCGATCGCCTCGCCCAGTTCCGCGGCCGAGGCGACCTCGAGCAGGACCGGGGCGGCGACGCGCTGCTGCAGGTCGGCGTGGTCGGCCAGACCGGCGGGACCGGCGAAGGGGCGTTCGATGGCGGAGAGCGTGTAGGCGTCCAGCGCCTCAAGGGCGGCGACGTCGCGGTAGGCGCCGCGGGCGTCCACACTGATGCCCAGCGCGGGGTACGCCTGGCGGACGGCGCGCAGCGGCTCGATGTCCCAGCCGGGATGGACGTCCAGGGTGACGTGGGCGTACCCGGCGCAGACATGCCGGTTCACCCGGGCGACCAGGCTCTCCAGGTTGCGGTCGGCGCCGATCCTGACGGTGGCCATGAGGGAGGTACGGGTACCGCCCAGCGCGTGGGCCAGCGGCACTCCGCGCATCCTCGCCCACAGGTCCCAGCAGGCCATGTCGGCGGCGGATCCGCCGGGGACGGCGCCGAGCTCGTCGGGGTGCTCCCAGTCGACGCCGATCAGCGCCTGCGCGAGCCCCTCCTCCAGCGCGACCCAGGTCTTGGGGTCGGCGTCGACGACCTCGCCCCACCCGGTCATGCCCCCGTAGTCGGTGAGCCGGACGAGGATGCTCTCCGGCCGCCTGCCGTACGGCAGGACCAGCCGGAACACCTCAAGCTCACGGACACGCGGCATGACCCCTCCTTGACCTCTCCGAACCCGGGGAATTCAAGCTCCTAAAACACGAATCCCGCCCGAAGGCGGGACTCCTCTCAACACCACCGGGAACGGCGTTCTTCCATGGTGCCACGGCGACCCGCGAATGCCTCCTGCTTGTGAGGGTGGGTTTTGGTCCAGTTTTTCCGATATTTCCGGCGCTTTCGGCGCGGAGAGAACTCAGGTCGGGTAAGGGGGCAGCCCCAGGAAGAGCTCAGCCCCGGACAGAGGCGTCGGCTCTGACCCGGGCGCCGACCAGGATTCCGGTGGTCGCCATCAACGCCGCCAGCCCGAAACAGAGCAGGTAGGCGACGGCCGAGGCGCCCAGTGCCGCCAGGAGCGCGCCGGCGACCGCGACGGAGACGACCGTGTACACCGACTCCGCGACCCCCAGCGACGCGCTGTTCTCCCCCTCCTCCCCCGGGGGTGACAGCTCCAGGACGAGTACCGACAGCGTCGGGTACACGATGCCCATGCCGAGCCCCAGGACGATCTCCCCGAGGAAGGCGGCGGCGACCGGGACGACGGCGAAGACCGTCAGGCCCATCAGCACGAGTCCCGCGGCGATCAGCGCCGAGCCGCAGCGCAGCACCAGTGCCCGGTCGAAACTCCGGCGGCCCACGACCCACGAGCCGAACGACCAGCTCAGCGCGCCACCGGTCAGGGTGAGCCCGGCCATGGTCAGCGACAGGCCGCGCTCCTGGTTGAGCATCAGCGGCAGGAACGCCTCCCCGCCGATGGCCGCGCCCGCCGCGATGCCCCGCAGTGAGATCACCGAGGGCAGGCCCCTGGCCGCGCGCAGGGTTCCCTCGGGGAGCAGCCGGGGCAGCGCCGCGACCAGCGTGGCCAGACCGACGACGAGCAGGACGAACCCGGCGCCGCGCGCCGCGCCCCCGTACTGCATCAGTGCCGCGCCGACCGCGACGAGCACCGCCCAGCCCAGCCGTCGCGCGATCGAGGAGCGCGGACCGGTCTGCGGCCGGTCCGACATGGGCGCGGCGGCCAGCCCGCGCCAGAGCAGCAACGCCGCGGGGAGGAGGAGCACCGTCACGCCGATGAAGACCCAGCGCCAGCCCGCGTACTCCACCACGAGGCCGGTGATCACCGGCCCGACCATGGAGGGCACCACCCAGGCCGTCGCGAAGATCGAGAACACCCGGGGGTGCGTCTCGGCCGGGTAGACCCGCGAGACCAGCACGTACATCGCGACCTGGAAGACGCCTCCGCCGAAGCCCTGCACGAAACGGCCCACGACGAACACGTCCATCGTCGGCGCCGCCCCGGCCACGACCAGCCCGGCGGCGAAGAGCGCCACACCGGCCCAGAGCGGCGCCATCGGCCCCCTGACGTCGCCCCACCGCCCACCCAGCACCGTCGCGATCACCCCGGCCGCCATCGCCCCGCTGAACGCCAGCCCGTACAGCGCGTGACCGTCCAACTCGTCGGCCACGACCGGCATGGCGGTGGCCACCGCCAGGTACTCGAAGGCGACCAGGGAGATGAGCGCCACCATCCCGACGGTCAGGGCACGGTGCCGCGGGGCGAATATCCCGGCAGCACGCTTTTCGCCCGTCATGGTAATCATGGGCCGACGGTACGCCCGGCGCCCCGCCCCTGACATCGGGCTTCCGCGTCAGTCCTTGGTCGTAGGACCGGCGTCCCGGATGTGTGAGACCAGACCTCCCAGCAGCAGGTCGAGCCCGAACTCGAACCGCTCCGTGCCGTTGGCGTCCATCAGGTCGTCGATCCTGGCGACGAGGTTGGGGAACCGGTCGGTTGGCAGACCCCGGTAGAACGTGGCGATCTGGCCGAAGAACTCGCTCATGAACTCCCCCAGCTCCTTGCCGCTGCCGCGCTGCCGGTTGGCGTAGAGAGAGCCCTCGTAGGCGTCCGAGCAGACGTACAGGCCGAGACGGTCGATCATCATGGCGGCGGCCTTGGGCGGCACCCCGCCCGCGAGCATGATGGCCAGCTGTCCCTCGGCCACCCGCAGCCCGTTGGGGCCGGTCGGGATGGTGGCCAGGCCGACCCTGGCGATGTCGGCGTGGGCCCTGAACACCCGGAAGGCCTGCATGACCAGCTCCCTGATCTGCTCAAGCCAGCGCTCGGGATCGGGCTCGGGCACCCGGATCTCACTCATGACCTCGTCGTAGATCAGCTCAAGCAGTTCATCCTTGTGGGACTGGAGCTTCGAGGACTCGATGCTCCTGACGATCTGGGTCGCGGTGGGCCTGCTCGTCGCCACCTTCGTCGCCGCCTTCCTGCTCCCCCTGCGGGCCCGGGACGAGCAGGACACCGCGCACTGACCCGCCGCCCGTTCCCGTGGCCTGCCGGTATGCCATGGGATCGGGCGGCGGCACCCCGCGGGTACAGTGGCCGGTGGTGCGCCGGGAAGTCTGGTCGGCAGTGGCTGACCCGACCCCGAAAACGGAGCGCTGATGACCAAGACCCCACCTGGCACGTCCCGCCTGCTCGGCCTGGGCTCGTGGCCCGAGGCCCGTCGCATCGCCGGCATCCTCCGCGAGGAGACCGTCGGCGGAGCGCTGCTGCTGGCCGGTGCGGTGGCCGCCATGATCTGGGCGAACTCCCCGTGGTCGGGCGCCTACGAGGCGCTGCGTGCCTTCAGGATCGGCCCGGCGGCGCTGCACCTGGACCTGAGCCTGGCGACCTGGGCCGCCGACGGGCTGCTGGCGATCTTCTTCTTCGTGGCCGGCCTGGAGCTGAAGCGCGAGTTCGTCGCCGGTGACCTGCGCCAGGTGCGACGGGCCGCGGTGCCGGTCGCGGCCGCACTCGGCGGGGTGATCGTCCCGGCCGTGCTGTACCTGCTGCTCACCCTCGGCTCCGGTGCCGGTTCCGGCGCGGCGCGGGGCTGGGCGATCCCGACGGCCACCGACATCGCGTTCGCCCTGGCCGTGCTCGCGGTCATCGGCCGGTATCTCCCCACCGCGCTGCGCACCTTCCTGCTCACCCTGGCCGTGGTCGACGACCTGGTGGCCATCATCATCATCGCCCTCTTCTACACCGAGCACCTGTCGGTGCTGCCGCTGCTGGGCGCGCTGCTGCCACTGGCGGTCTTCGCCATGCTGGTACAGCGCCGGGTACGCGCCTGGTGGCTGCTGCTGCCACTGGCCGCCGCCACCTGGACGCTGATGCACGCCTCGGGCGTACACGCCACCGTCGCCGGCGTGCTGCTGGCCTTCACCGTGCCGGTCCTGCGCAGCGAGCGCGCCGGTGGCCCGGAGGCCGGGCCCGGCCTGGCCGAGCACTTCGAACACCGCCTGCGGCCGATCTCGGCCGGGGTGGCCGTGCCGGTGTTCGCGTTCATGTCGGCCGGGGTGAGCCTCGGCGGCCTGAGCGGTCTGGCCGGCGCCCTGAGCGACCCGGTCGCGGTGGGCGTGGTCGTGGGCCTCGTGGCGGGCAAGCCCATTGGGATCATGCTCGCGACCTGGCTGGTGGCCCGCTTCACCCACGCCCACCTGGACGAGGGGCTGGCCTGGGTGGACGTGGCCGGGCTGGCCATCCTGGCCGGTATCGGATTCACCGTCTCCCTGCTCATCGGGGAGTTGGCCTTCGGCGCCGGCAGCGAGCGTGACGCCCACGTCAAGGTGGCGGTCCTGACCGGCTCCCTGATCGCGGCGCTGGCCGCGACGGTGATCCTTCGCCTGCGCAACCGCGTCTACCGGCGCATCCACGAGGCCGAAACCGTCGACCGCGACCACGACGGCATCCCCGACGTCTACCAGGAACGTTCCTGAGAGGCCGGGAAGCCTGCTGAGCACGGCGGAGAACCATGGCTCGACGTGCCGCCGGGAGGCCACCGGGCGGAGAACCGTCCGAGACGGCCGCGTGACCGGCCCCGCCTGCGACGGCGGCTGATCCGTCGCCGGGTCGAGGTGCCGCCTTCGGTCCGAGTTCGGCCCCTGACGTCCTGGAGAAGGTGGGCCCCCGTGGCCTTGCCTCCTTCACCAGGACGGGATCAGGTGGCGGTGCGCTCCAGTCGGCGCTCGGCCCACTGGCCGATGTCGCGGCGCTCGATCGCCGCGGCCATCAGGTCGGGAAAGGCGTCGGGGGTGCAGGCGAAGGCGGGCACCCCCATGGCCGCGAGCGCCGCGGCGTTGTCGTGGTCGTAGAAGGGCGCGCCCTCGTCGGAGAGCGCGAGCAGCACGATCACCTGGACGCCCGCCGCGGTCATCTGGGCGACCCTGCGGAGCATCTCCTGCCGCACGCCGCCCTCGTAGAGGTCGCTGATCAGGATGAAGATCGAATCGTTGGGGCGGGTGATGAGGCCCTGGCAGTAGGCGATGGCCCGGTTGATGTCGGTGCCACCGCCGAGCTGGGTACCGAACAGCAGCTCGACCGGGTCGTGGAGCTGGTCGGTGAGGTCGACGACCGCCGTGTCGAAGACGACCAGCGAGGTCTTCAGCGAGCGCATCGAGGCGAGCACCGCGCCGAACACACTGGAGTAGACGACGGAGGCGGCCATCGATCCACTCTGGTCGATGCAGAGCACCACCTCTCGCTGGACCGCCCGCTGCCTCCTGCCGTATCCGACCAGCCTGGACGGGATCACGGTGTTGCGCTCCGGCAGGTAGTTCCTCAGGTTGGCGCGGATCGTGCGATCCCAGTCGATGTCGGCGACCCGCCTGGGCCGGTGGGTCCTGGCCGAGCGGTCCAGAGCGCCGGTCACGGCGGCCTTCGTCTTCTGAACCAGCCGCCGCTCCAACTCGGAGACGACCTTGCCGACCAGCGCCCTGGCCGACTCCCGCGCCTTCTCCGGCATCACCCGGTTGAGCGACAGCAGGGTGCCGACCATGTGCACGTCCGGCTCGACGGCCTCCAGCATCTCCGGCTCCATCAGCAGCCGGGTCAGGTTCAGCCGCTCGACGGCGTCCTTCTGCATGACCTGGACGACGGTCGAGGGGAAGTAGGACCGGATGTCGCCCAGCCAGCGCGCCACCCTGGGCGCGGAGGCGCCCAGGCCACCGCTCCGCTCGGCCGCCCCCGCACCGGCGCCGTCGTACAGCGCGGCCAGTGCCCCGTCCATCTGGGCGTCGGTTCCGGCGAGCGAGCATCCGGTGCCGTCGGCGTCACCGCCCAGGACCATCCGCCAGCGGCGCAACCGCTCATCCATCGCTGCTCCCCGTCCTTCCCAGAATCGCCAGCACGGTCCGCACGGCCGCCGCCGCGCGTTCCTCGTCGAACTCCTCCGCGTCCGGTGCCCGATCCGCGCCGCCAGAGCCGAGAGAGCGGACGCGCGAGCCGATCGAACGCCGCTCAGGGGCGGCGAAGGCGCCGAACGTCCTGCGGAGCAGGGGCAGCACGTCGACGAAGGTCTCCGGGGCGAGTCCGGTGAGCCACTCGTCGACCAGCCCGAGCAGCCGGGAGTCGTGGACGAGCAGCAGCCCGCCCCCGGAAAGGAACCCCTCGATCCAGGACGCCGCCCTGGCCGGCGGGTGCCCCGCCGACATCGCCAGCGACATCCGGCGGCCCGCCTCGGCCGTGTCGAGGTCGGCCGCGTCCAGCAGGATCCTGGTGAGCCGGCCCTCGATGAGCCCGTGCAGGTCGCTGCGGCCGGAAGCCCCGCGCAACGCCACCAGCCACCGTCCCTGCGGAGACTCCTCCTCGGGGCGGGCAGCGCCTCCTGAGGTTTCGGTGCTCCTCGCCTCCTTCGCACCCGCCGGACCCTCCAGGCCCACGGAACCGGCGGAGGCGCCCGGATCCCCCGAAGCCCCCGTCTCCCGTGAACCACCGAAGACGCCAGGACCGGCGGGCACGGCTTCGAGCAGGGAGACGGCGGTGTGGACGGCGTCGATGTGACGGATCAGGTCACGGGCGGCGTCGTCGTCGAGGCCGGTGACGGCGCCACCGAGGCCGACGCAGATCCTGGTGAGCATCGCCCAGGCGATGGCGGTCAGGCCGGTGGCGGGGGTGCCGCGCACGTCGCCGTATCGCTGGGCGCGGACCATCGCCGGGAGCGCCGCCATCAGGTGCGTGACGTCGCCGTCGAGCGCGGCCCGCGCCGACAGGGCGTCGAGCACGTGCGGCAGCGCCTCCGGCAGGTCGGCGAGCAGGCAGTGCTCCACCAGGCCGGTGAGCCCGGCCAGCGTGACGCCTCCGGGCGCCCCGCCGCCGGACGGCCCCCCGGTCCCGGCCGCACCGCCTCCCCGGCCCGGCATCCCCGAGCCGGGGGTCCCGCCGGACGCCCCGGCCCCGTCGGCGAGGTCGCGGACGCGGGCGGCGGCCGCGGCCGGGACGGTCGTGCCCCAGGAACTCGCCTCGATCAGGTCGATGTCGAACTCGGGCCGCCAGGTGAGCGACCACGACTCGCGGAAGGTGCCCTTGCTCCGGCTCTCCTGGGGAGTGCCCCAGCCGACGCCGAGCAGGCGGAGCCTGTGCAGCAGCCTGCTGCGCTCCAGGTCGAGGGGTTTGCGCAGGTCGAGGTCGTACTCACGGTCGAGCGCCTCGGGCTTGAGCCTCACCCGCCGCTGCTCCTCGCGCAGGTGGCGCTGGAGGGGGACCATCGGGGTGCTGTCCGGCACCTGGCCGAGCCGCTCCCCCACGACCATGCGCCGCTGGATCAGCTCCACCGGCAGGTCGTCGCCCTCGCACAGCACCGCCCTGACCGCCTCGGTGACCTCCGCCAGCCCGGCCAGGGGCCGTCCCCTGAGTACGGCCAGGCCTTCGGCGAGCCGGACCGCCTCGATGACGTGGGCGGAGGAGACCGGCAGGTCCTCCTCACGGAGCACCCCGGCCGCCCCGGTCAGCCACCGTTCGACGGGGCGGTCCGGGGAGGCGAACAGATGGTGGTACCAGCCGGGGGAGGTCACACCCGCGCCGTACCCGCTCCAGGAGGCCAGCCGCCCGTACGTCCACGGCACCCAGGTGATCTCGGCCCTGACCTTGGGCAGCCCTCTGAGCAGCGCGTCGTCGGCCTTCACGGTGGGCAGCCCGGCTCCCCAGGGCGCCCCCGCACCCGCCGTGCCCGCCAGCGCGGGGACGTGCCAGGCTCCGCAGACCACGGCGATCCGCTCGAAGCCGTCCCGGATCGCCCTGCGGATCGTGCGCCGCATGAAGGCCTCGCGCCGCGCCTCGTACTCGTCGGCGACGTGTCCCTCGCGGACCGCCTCCACGGCCTGGGCGATCATGTGGAACGGGGTGTCGCCGCGGTGCTCGACGGCGTCCTCCCACCACCGCTCCGGGTCGTCGTATCCGGCGGCGCGGGCGAGGGCCCCGATCGGATCGACCTGTACGGCGTCATCCGCCGTTTCACGATGGAAGCCGGGAACACCCGTGTCCGGCTCCTCTCCTGGCCGCGGCCCGGCGTCGCCGGTCGCGCCGGGGCGGGAGGCGAGGCTGTGCGCGGCCGGCAGGTCGCAGAAGCGGACCGGGATGCCCGCCCCGACGGCGTGGCGGAGCGCCTGCCACTCGGGGGAGAACACCGCGAACGGCCAGAACGCGGCGGTGGACGGCTCGCCCGGCACGTGGGCGAGGAGCGCCACCGGTGGCTGGAGGTCGGGGTCACGGGCCAGCTCGACCAGCTCGTCCGCCTCGGGCGGGCCCTCGATGAGCACGATGTCCGGCTTGAGGCGGTCAAGCTCGTCGCACAGGGACCGTGCCGACCCGGGTCCGTGGTGCCGGATCCCCAGCACGGAAACGCTCATCGTTGCCCCCTGACCGGTGAGGAAGCCGTCTCACCGACCGGTGGCACCGGCGACGTGACGCGATGGCGACCGCGCGGGGTGGCCGCGGGCGTGCCACCCGATACGGGACCGAGGCCAGGTGAGGAAGCCGCCTCACCGACCGGCGGCATGGCGCGATGGCGACCGCGCGGCCTGATCACCGGTGTGCCACCCGATACGGGACCGGAGCCCGGGACGGAGATCGGGAGCGGCCCCCTCCCGGGGATCACCGCCTCAGCCCGCGTCACGGCAGGCCCGGTAGAAGTCGCGCCAGTCCTGGCGCTCGCGCACCACGGTCTCCAGGTACTCGCGCCAGACGACACGGTCGGAGACCGGGTCCTGGATCACCGCGCCGGCGATGCCCGCGGCCACGTCGGAGGGGCGGAGCACCCCGTCGCCGAAGTGCGCGGCCAGCGCGATGCCGTTGGTGAGGACGGAGATGGCCTCGGCGGTGCTGAGCGTGCCGCTGGGGGACTTGACCTTGGTGCGGCCGTCCTCGGTGACGCCGGTGCGCAGCTCCCGGAAGACCGTGACGACGCGGCGGATCTCCTCCAGCCCGGTGAGGGTCTCGGGCAGTTCCAGGGAGCGGCCGAGCTGGCCGACCCTGCGGGAGACGATGTCCACCTCCTCCTCGGCGGTGGCGGGCACCGGCAGCACGACCGTGTTGAACCGGCGGCGCAGTGCGCTCGACAGGTCGTTGACGCCGCGGTCACGGTCGTTGGCGGTGGCGATGATGTTGAAACCGCGCTCGGCCTGCACCTCCCGGTTGAGCTCGGGAATCGGCAGCGTCTTCTCCGACAGCACGGTGATCAGCGCGTCCTGGACGTCGGAGGGCATCCGGGTCAGCTCCTCCACCCGGGCCAGCCGCCCCTCGGCCATCGCCCGCATCACCGGGCTCGGCGTGAGCGCCTCCATGGACGGCCCCTCGGCCAGCAGCCTGGCGTAGTTCCAGCCGTAGCGGATGGCCTCCTCCGCGGTGCCCGCCGTGCCCTGCACGAGGAGTGTGGAGTCACCGCTGATCGCGGCGGCCAGGTGCTCCGAGAGCCAGGTCTTGGCGGTGCCGGGCACGCCGAGCAGCAGCAGCGCGCGGTCGGTGGCGAGTGTCGCCACGGCCACCTCGACGATGCGCCGCGGCCCGATGTACTTGGGGGTGATCTGGTCGCCGTCACCGAGGATGTAGGTGGTCACCGCCCAGGGCGACAGTTTCCAGCCCGGCGGGCGGACCCGGTCGTCGCCCTTGGCCAGGACCGCCAGTTCCTCGGCGTACTGGTCTTCGGCGTGGGCCCGCAGAACCGTTGTCACTGTGTGAGCTCCTTCAACATGTCGTCACGGAAACGCAGGAGGGCGGCGACCTCCTGGATGGACGGCTCCGCTGAGAGCCGCCCGGCCATGTCGTGCAGTGCCGGATCGATGCGCTCACCGGCGAGCTTGGTCAGCTCGCCGAGGTTCCACGGCTGGGTGCCGGACACATCGATGATCTTCTGGAGGACCGCCGTGGCCAGGGCCGGACCCCACGGGGCCGCGGCCCCGCCGAGAACCATGATCAGTTGGCCGTCCAGGCCGTGCCGCCGTACGAAGTCGGCCGCGACGATCTCCTGCCTGTCGCGGGGCAGCGCGGCCAGCAGGTCGGCGATCGGGTCCCAGGCGAAGAGCTCCAGCGCCCACTCCGGGTCACCCTGGAGAACGGCGGCCCTGACCCAACCGGCCATGACCTCGCGGTTCCAGTCGACGATCTTCATGCGGACCAGCTCCCCGGGCGACCGGCCGAGCAGCCGGGGCCAGACGCCCAGCGGGGTGCGGGCCACGGCCTGCTGCAGCCACCAGCCCCGCTCGCCCGTCCCCCGGGGCGCCTTCGCCCGGATGCCGTCGCGCTCCATGGCGCTGTCGCAGGCCACCGGCGGGTCGACGTGGATCTCACCGCCGGCGACGGTGACATACCGGGCGACGCGCTCCGCCATGCGCAGGGCCAGGCGCGATCCGGGGAGCCGGGTGAGCAGGTCGGCCGCCTGGTGGCGGACCTCGCGGCGGCGGTCGTCGAGCGCGGACTCCAGGAACGGCTCGTCCTCAAGCGACAACCCCGTGGTGAGAGCCTCCAGGAACGCCGCCCTGTCGTCGGGGTTCTCCTTCTCCCAGGTGGCGGCGAGCAGTTCCCTGGCCCTCGCCGGATCGGCCGCCCGCAACTCGCCCAGATGGACGCGACGGTCACCCGAGGTGCCGAACTCCCAGACCTGCGAGGTCGGCCCAGAGTCGGTCACGGGGCCGGTCACGGCCACTCCCGTGACCTCCTCAAGCAGGAAACCCCACGCCGGGTTCAGCCCCGCCAGCCAGCGCCCCCGGTTGCCCGCCAGGACGCCGAGATACGGCCGGATCGACCTGTCCCTGACCGCGTGGTCGAGAAGCTCGGGCAGCAGGTGGGGCGAGAGGCGGTAGCCACGCCCGGCCGCGGTCTCCAGCCACTCGGTGAGCAGTCTCGGCTGCTCACCACCGAGAACGCGGGCAAGCCGGTCGCCCGCGGCGCGCGAGACCTCCGGCTGCTCCTCGGGCGCCGCGAGACTCGGCGGCTCGCCCGGGGCGACCGGCCGCCGCCCCGCGCGCATCCGCAGCGTGTGCACGGCCGCGCGCCCGAGCAGCTCGACCTCGCTCGCCCCCTCCCCGGGCAGCGGGCGCCGGTCGGTCCCGACGAGCGCGGTGGACACCAGTTCCTCCCAGTCGGCGGAGGCGTTCACAGGGCGATCACCCGGCCTTCCTCATCCCAGGTCGTGAGGGGGCGCAGGCCCCTCGGGGTCCATTCGGCGGCGACGGTCAGCGGATGGCCGCCCGAGGTGGCGACCAGCCGCCACGGGGTTCCCGCGGACGGGTGGAGCGGCAGCCCGCCGGAGGGCCCGGCCAGGAGCCGCGAACCACTCCCCGCGGGGGTCACCCCCTCCAGCACGAGCGGCCAGGAGTCGAGCCAGGGGTCGCCCGCCAGAGCCTCGGCCACCTCGTCCAGTGCCCGCTCGATGCTCTGGCCGGGCGGCGGGCCGGCCGGGGCGGCGTCGTGCCGGGCGGCGACCACCGCGCGCAGCGGAGTCGAGCCGGGGTAGAACGCCAGGTCGGCGTCCATGGTCGTGCCGGTGACGAGCGAGGCGTCGAGAGCCTGTCCGACCGGTGCGAACGAGAGCACCAGTGCCGCCCTGCCCGTCTTGCGCCCGCGCAGCCAGACCCGGCGCGCGATCAGCCGGTCGTGCTCCTCGTCGCGCCGTCCCAGCACGTCCCACAGGTCGCGGACGACCTCCCCCGCGAGCACCTCCTCCTTCGTCACCGAGAAACCGACCCGGTCGCGCACCCTTTCCAGGAGCCCCGCGGGCACGACCTCCGGCACACCCCCGGGGCCGTCACCGGTCCCTTCGCCGGCCGGAGCCGCGAGGTTGCGGTGGGCCACGCAGAGCAGGTGCAGCAGCGCGTACTCGCTGAGCAGGCGGGCGGGCCAGTCATCGCCGTCCAGCACGACAGGCAGGCGCGACAGCGAGCCCGCGACGGCGGGCGCCTGGGCGTCGATCAGGCGCTTGACCAGGTCGTCCCACTGGTCGTGACGCCGTGACCCGGCGAGGCCCTGCCTGACCTGGTCGGCGAGCCAGCGCTCCAGATCCGACAGACCGGCGCTCACGCGCTGTTCGCGCAGCGCGGCCCGGCGGCCGTCGGCGGGAGCCGCCTCGGCAGACCTGGCGGCGCGGGTCGCCCCGGCCTCCACCGCCCTGGCCGCGCGGTCGCGCCGCCCGTCGAGCCACTCACCCACCCAGTCGGCGACCTCCTCCGCGGCGGGGACACCGTCGGCCGACCACAGGAGCAGCAGGCCGAGAGCATGCTTGCACGGGAACTTCCTGCTGGGGCAGGTGCATCGGTAGGCGGGCTCGGACAGGTCGACGCAGGCCCGGTAGGGCTTGGAGCCGCTGCCCGCGCACTCGCCCCACACCGCGTCGGCGGTGACTCCGGTCCCCGACCACTTTCTGGGGGAGGAAATTGTCCCGGCCGCTTTCTGGGACGAGGCGTCGGGCGCGAGCGCCAGCACCTGATCCCGGTTCCACCGTTCGATCACGGACCGAACCTAGCCAACCCCTCCGACAAATCCGGACCACTCACCCCGCAGGACGATCTCCGTCACCCCGGTGACTCCCGCACCGATCGGCAGCCCTCGTCGCGCCCGGTACGCGCGCCCGCCCCGCCGACCGTCCAGACGGCTTCCGCCGCGGGGACGCCCGCACCGTCCGGCACCCCCCACGTCGGCAATACGTCGGCGCGCACACGAACCTCATACGGTCCGTCCGAGGAGCCGGGTCCCTAGAATCGGTGCGATGACGACCTCTTCCCGTCCTCCGCTCGCCGAGACCCTGGACCTGCTGCCGCACCCCGAGGGTGGCTGGTTCCGCGAGACCTGGAGAACCTCCGTCGACCTCACCCCGCCCGGGTACACCGGAGCACGGGCCACCGCGACGGGGATCTACTTCCTGCTGGGGCCCGGCGAGGAGTCGCGCCCGCACGTGGTCGCCTCCGACGAGGTGTGGCTCTGGCACCGGGGCGGCCCGCTGACACTGGTCCTCGGCGGCCACGAGGGCCAGCCCACCCACTCCGTGACCCTGGGTCCGCTGGTGGAGGAGGGCCAGGTCCCGCAGGCGGTGGTGCCCGGCGGCACCTGGCAGGCCGCCCGCCCCGCCGGGGACGAGGCCGTGCTGGTGAGCTGTGTCGTGTCCCCGGGTTTCGACTTCGCCGACTTCCGGCTGATGTGACGGCCTCGTCCTTCGCGGGGAGAATGCGGTCACAGGTCCATACCGGGAGGTCGAAGGTGACCAGCGAGATCGTCTCCGTCATCGGCGGAAAAGAAGCGTCCAACGGCACCGCCTACGAGTCGGTCAACCCGGCTCGCCTGAACGAGGTGGTCGCGCGGGTCCGGCTGGCGGACGCGAGCACGTTCTCCTCCGCGTGCCGCACGGCCACCGCGGCCCAGCGGGAGTGGTCTCGGGTCCCCGCGCCCGTCCGGGGGCGGGTGATCGCCTCGATCGGGCGGCTGGTGGAGGCCAACGCCGAGGAACTGGCCCGCCTGGTCACCCGCGAGATCGGCAAGCCGTACGCCGAGGCGCTGGGCGAGGTACGCGAGATCGTCGACACCTGTGACTTCTTCCTCGGCGAGGGCAGGCGGCTGTACGGGCAGACGGTTCCCTCGGAGATGCCGGACAAGAACCTGTTCACCTTCCGGGTCCCCGTGGGAGTGGCCGCGGTGATCACGGCGGGAAACTTCCCGGTCGCGGTGCCGTCGTGGTACCTGGTCCCGGCGCTGCTGTGCGGCAACGCGGTGGTGTGGAAGCCCGCCGAGTACGCGGCGGCCTCCGCGCACGCGCTCTACCGGCTGTTCACGGCGGCCGGGCTGCCCGACGGCGTGCTGAACCTGGTCCTCGCCGACGGCGCCACGACGTTCGAGGGCCTGGAGTCGGCGCTGGCCGAGGGCACGGTGCACAAGGTCGGGTTCACCGGATCCACCGCGGTGGGCCGCGCCGTCGGCGAGCTGTGCGGGCGCCACCTGCAGTCCCCCTGCCTGGAGCTGGGCGGCAAGAACCCGATGGTGGTCATGCCGGACGCCGACCTGGACCTGGCCGTGGAGGGCGCGCTGTTCGCGGGCTTCGGCACCGCCGGGCAGCGTTGCACGTCACTCGGCACGGTGATCGTGCACGAGAGCGTCCACGAGGAGTTCCTCCGCCGGTACGCGCGCGCCGTGGCGGAGGCGGCGATCGGCGACCCCGCCGAGGACGTGCTCTGCGGCCCGCTGCTCGAGGAGAGGTTCGCCTCGCGCTACGAGGAGTACCTGGGCTGGATCCAGCCGCACCACACCGTCGTCTCCGGTCCCACCGGCCGCATCACCCCGGACAACCCACGCGCCGGCTTCACCGGGGAGGGCGGCCTCTACTACCACCCGGTGGTCGTGGACGGCGTCCGCCCCGGCGACCGGCTCTTCCTTGAGGAGACCTTCGGCCCCATCGTCGGCGTGACCGCCTTCAGCACGCTGGAGGAGGCCGTCGAGTTGGCCAACCTTCCCGGCTACGGGCTCTCCTCCTCCATCTACACCACCGACCCGAAGTCGGCGTTCCACTTCCGCGCCGGCATCGGCGCGGGCATGGTGAGCGTCAACAACTCCACCTCCGGCGCGGAGGCTCACCTGCCCTTCGGCGGCAACGGCAGATCCGGCAACGGCAGCCGCCAGTCGGGGGTGTGGGTTCTCGACCAGTTCACCCGCTGGCAGGCGATGAACTGGGACTACTCGGGCAGGCTACAGAAGGCCCAGATGGACGTCGCCGAGATCGTCCCCGACCTGGACTTCCACCTCTGACGCCCAGTGACGTCTGGTGACGCCCGGTGACCACCGGACCCCGCCGCGCGGCGGGGTCCGGTGGTTCGTGGCGGCGGGTTCAGTGGTGGGGAATCACGTGTTCGAAGAGCTCGAAGCTGGTGAAGAGCAGGAACGCGGCCACGATGAGGGAGTACAGCAGGGCCGGCTGCGGCACGCGGCGACGCGGCCGGGGCTCGGCGGGCGAGACACCGGCTCCCAGCGCGGGGACCGGGGTCGGGCCGGGGCCTGGGGCGAGGCCGGGGGCCGGGGCGGGGCCGGGGGTGAAGGCGGCGGCGGGGAACGGGGTGCCGTTCTGGGGGTGCGCGCCCACCGGGAAGACGCGGACACCGTCACAGCCGCAGGCGGGGCAGCTCAGTCCCGACCAGGGCGGCTGGACCATGACGCCCGACCTCAGCCAGAGCACGACGTCGTGTCCGTGCCCGTCGGTCAGGTGACGGACGAGGTACTCCTCCTGCCAGAGGTGCCCGCAGCGCGTGCACCCCAGTGGCCAGGTCTCGTGAGCGCTGAACTCCTCGTGCACGAGGACCACCCCCATTGTGTCAGCGAACATCCCATCTGAGTGTGGGCGCCCTCCCTCGTTACAGCAAGCGATGAAAAGGTGCGAAATCTGTTACGGCCACACAATGAGACCATATAATGAGACGATTCTTCTTGAAATATGAGATTCCTGCTACGGTCGGGACCGACGGACAGAAGGAGAGGTCTCCCATGACAGGCAAGGACGCCGTCTACACGCACGGACACCACGAGTCGGTGCTCAGGTCCCACCGGTGGCGTACCGCGGAGAACTCGGCGGCCCACCTCCTGCCGTACCTGAGAGCGGGCATGACGCTGCTGGACGTGGGCTGCGGGCCCGGCACCATCACCGCCGACCTGGCGGAGCATGTCGCGCCCGGCACGGTCACCGCGGCCGAGATCAGCGAGGAGGCGCTCGGCCTGGCCCGCGCGGAGGTGGAGCGGCGCGGGCACTCCGGCGTCGAGTTCTCCGTGGCGGACGTGCACGAGCTGCGCTTTCCCGACGACACCTTCGACGTCGTCCACGCCCACCAGGTGCTCCAGCACGTCGGCGATCCCGTGCTGGCGCTGCGCGAGATGCGGCGGGTCTGCAGGCCGGGCGGGATCGTCGCGGTACGCGACAGTGACTACACCGCGTTCACCTGGTTTCCCGAGATGCCCGAACTGGACGAGTGGCTGGACCTCTACCTGAGATTGGCCAGGGCCAACGGCGGCGAGCCCGACGCGGGGCGGCGACTGCTTTCCTGGGCGCACGCGGCGGGGTTCACCGACGTCTCGGCCACCTCCTCGACCTGGTGCTTCGCCACACCCGAGGACCGCGCCTGGTGGGGCGGCATGTGGGCCGAGCGGATCCTGAAGTCCGACATGGCCCGCCAGGCCCTCGCCTCGGGCAGCACCGAGGAGGACCTGCGCCGCCTCTCGGAGGGCTGGCGCGCCTGGGCAGGGGAGCGGGACGGCTGGCTGTCGCTGCTCCACGGCGAGCTGATCTGCCGCGTCTGACCGGCACCGAGCCCACCGGTGAAGGGCTCGGGGCGCCCTCGGCGAAGGCGCCCCGGCGGAGGATCAGGGTTGCTGGGTGATCTTGACGTTGTCGATGCCGGCCTCCACCAGCGAGGCACCCGAGGCGTCGGCGGCCTCGATCAGGATGCGGACCGTCTGGCCCGCGAAGGCGGAGAGGTCGGCCGTGGCGACCGCCCAGGCGCCGTTGCGGTTGGCGGCCGCGCCGAGCTGCTGGAACACCTGGGTGGTGGTGGAGCCGACGACCTTCACCCGCAGGAAGTCGGCGGTG